>JAHFUF010000233.1 GCA_023265235.1 Blastocatellia bacterium | reverse complement strand
AATTCTGCTAAGATCTAGGTTAGAGGAAAATTCAGTTTTTGGAGTTACTTGAATTTCACGCCCAAACATATTAATGGTTTGTTTGGCTAGGTCTACTTTTTCTACACTACCAAAAAAGAGTAACTCTTTACTAGTAGTAGCAAACCCAAAACATAGATAGGGTTCTTGATTAGTGATAGCAAGCATTTCTGGTATATTTGCTTGAGCTAGTACACCTTCGACTATTGGTACTGGGAATGATTGAAGTATTGAAGCAATATTAACAGTAAAATTACCAGAAAACCGTATTACTCCACCATTAATTTCTTGAATAAAGCCTCGTATAATTGGATCAATGTTTCCAGGATCTAAGCCTTGAACAGCCTTTTGAGCTACTAAGCTACCATCATCTTGAAGTAGTAATTCTACATTGATTCTTTGACCAGCAGAAAGAGCAGGAAAAGCAATAGGCTTTAATTTTTTCTTCTTTCTTTGAAAGAGTTTTGTTTCTGTTCCAATAGAAACTTCTTTGTTAAATAATGTAATAGTGTTACGTGTTGAGTCTATTTTTTGGATAGGAGCAGCTACTCTAATTTGTTGAGGTAGTTGCACACTTGCATCAGATGCTTTAAAAAAAGTTTTTGTTGTGGAACTTTGAGTAGCTAAAAATTGACCATCAGCAAGAATTATTGTTCCTGGTTTTAGGTCAGAAAATTTTATTGGTGTACTAAATTCTCCTGAATTTGCTAACTCTACTTGTGATAGATCTATTGTTATTCCACCAACACACTCTACAGTAGTCCCATTAACAGTTTTTACTACAGATTTTATAGCGTCCGTTGGGGTTGGTCGTCCTTGTGCAAAAGTAGCATTACTTGGTAATATTGATAGTCCTAGTATAACCATCAAAGCAAAGATTTGGTAAATGATATAGGTAGGTAATTTTGAAAGCATAAGCCCTCCAATGTAATTTTTTCTAAGATAGTTTTTATCCTTCTTGGCATGTGACGCGCAAATAGTTAAGAAGAGCTATCATTAAAACTGGTAAAAACCTGGTAAAAATTGGTAAAACCTTGTTTGTCTTTCTTGAGGCTCAGAACAATTTTTCAACCTGTGCCATTGTGCTTTGTCATTCTATTGCTTCTAATTATTGCTTCTATTGCTATTTTGGCTTTCCATTCTCGACTATAACCGAGCACTTCCCATTTTTTCATCCATATTTTTTATCTTTTCCTTTAATTTTAGCTGATGTAAATCTTCACAAAAGTTACTAAACAGGAACAAAAATAGAACAAAGAAAACATCTGATAATTTCTTAATATATTTGAAAATTTAGTCAAAGTTCTATTGGGATTTTAAGAATTGTTTTATGTCTCAGATACAGTTATATTGTAGCTATAATAGTTACAACCAACAACCAATGAGGAATACATTATGTCAACAGTAAATATAAGGGATCTTAAAACAAACTTAAGCGCTCATCTAAATAAAGTAAGGGCTGGCGAGGAAATAGTAATTTTGGATCGTAATACACCTGTTGCCAAAATAATTCCTTTTGATCCAGCCCTTGAACCCACAGTAGAGGAAATGCAATTGGTTGCTGCTGGAATATTACGTTTACCTACAGAAGTGTTACCAGATAGTTTTTGGGATGAACCACAAACTAGTGAAGTATCAGCAGAAATGCTAATCCAAGCCATTAAGAGTGATAGAGATGAAGACTAGTCCTGCCTTTTGGGATAGCAGTGCAATAGTGTTGCTTTGTTGTCAACAAACTAATAGCCCTAAAGCTCGTCTTTACGCTAGAAACTTTCCTCGTTTAGTGGTTTGGTGGGCTAGTAATGTTGAAGTTACTTCTGCTTTAGCAAGATTAAGGCGAGAAAGCTTAATTTCTCAAGATATTTTAGACCAGTCTTTATCTAGATTAGTTTTGTTGCAAAACTCTTGGGTAGAAGTAATGCCTGTAGAACAAGTAAGAGATTTAGCTCAAAGTTTACTCACTCAACACCCTTTACGTGCTGCTGATAGCTTACAACTGGCTGTTGCTTTAGTTTGGTGCAAGCTTAAACCTAAGAATCGTCCTTTTATTTGTTTTGATGACAGGCTATCAAGAATTGCTCTTTCTTTAGGATTTGATATTTATACTTAATTACTTAATGCTTTGTTAGCTCCTTATTATGACGGTCATAAACTAGGGTTAAACTTCCTACTACTTCTGTTTCTTCACTTTTTTCTAGTTGATATTGAACAAGTGTGTCTCTAATTAAATCTCGTAAAGCCTCTGAGCGATTTTTATAACCTCGCGTAGTGATCAATTTGTCAAAGCGTACTAGCAAATCTTCTTCGGCACTAACACCAATTTGTATTAAATTAGACATAGTTCTTAGGTAAAATTCTTATATTTGGTAGCACCACATTGAAGTGTGTATGAAAAGTTAAACAACTATAAACACAGAGTTTCGGTTAAAAGTTTAATTCCTATAACTTACTTGAAGTTAATTACCCTAGCAATCACATTTTACCGTTGTCCTACTTAATTATACTAGGCTATATTATTTGTCATTTAAGTATAAACAATATTACTGTGACACGAAATTTTAAATTGTGCTACAAATATTTCCATAACAGTACCAAAATATTAAAATGTCCGCTCTTTTGAACTTAATACTCATCTATACAAGTCGCAATTTTTCCAGCCATCATCATGTTATTACAGTTAGACGAACTTGGAATAAGTCATGCTAAAATGAAAATAAAACATGCCAGTCTGAAATTGTTTTTAAGTTCTAAATAAGAATTTGGAGGAGACTTTTGCTATGTTGTTAAGAAAAAATCTACCAAAAAGTATTAATTTTTGGTTTTGTCTTTTAATAATTTTTACAAGCACAACAATGACTTCAATGACTTTTGCTCAATCATCCCCTAACACACAATTAAACTATCAAGTTCCACCAAAAGTAGTTGCCGATCTAATTGATGTACCTCCTAGCCCAAGTATGGGTCTTAGCCCTAGAGGAAATTGGGCAGCACTTGCCCAAGCAAATAATGCCCCTTCAATCAATGAATTAGCTCAGCCAGAGCTAAGGCTTGCAGGAATACGCATTAACCCGCTTACTAATGGCCCTAAGCAACTTTTCTTCTTTAAAAAAATTACTTTGATGAAAATTGCTACACAGGAAAAAAAGGAAATCACAGGGTTACCTGCTGATGTACAGCTTAGCTTTCCCTCTTGGTCACCAGATGAAAAGCATATTGCTTTAACAAATACTACTAATACAGGAATAGAACTATGGGTAGTAGAAATTGCTACTGGACAAGCAAGAAAATTAACTGAAGCAAAGCTTAATTGGGCATTATCGCGAGGATTAACTTGGCTATCAGATAGTAAAACCATTGTGAGTTTATTTGTACCAGAAAACCGAGGTGCTGTTCCAGGCATTCAAATTGTTCCTAATGGCCCAGTGACTCAAGAAAGTATTGGCAAAACCGCTCCAACACGAACTTTTCAAGATTTGCTAAAAAATTCTTATGATGAACAAGTTTTTGAGTATTACACTACTAGTTATCTAGGAATGGTAAGTTTAGATGGTAAGCTTACAAAACTAGGAAACCCTGGAGTTATTCGCGCAATACAAGCTTCTCCAGACGCGACTGCTTTTTTAGTACAAACTACACATCGACCTTATTCTTATAGCGTGACTTCAGCCTACTTCCCTAATCGTATAGAGCTATGGAGTAGGGAAGGAAAGCTAATTCGTCAGCTAGCCGACTTAGCACTAAGTGAGCTAGTACCAGTTAACTTTGATTCTGTTTTACCTGGGCCGCGTGGTTATTCTTGGCGAAGTGATACTGCTGCAACACTTTGTTGGACAGAGGCTCAAGACCAGGGCGATGCTACAAAACCAGCAGAAGTGCGAGATAGAGTTTTTACCCTAACTTCTCCTTTTACAAGTGAGCCTGCTGTATTAGTCTCTTTAGCTTATCGTTATGGTGGAATAGAGTGGAGTGATAAGGGCTTTGCACTTGCTTCAGAGTTTTGGAATAAAACTCGTGCTGCTCGTACTTGGATAATAAAACCTGATCAAGCTTCTACTCAACCTAACCTACTTTTTGATTACTCTTATGAAGACCGTTATGCTGATCCAGGTTCAAGATTATTTAAGCAAAATGCACTAGGCAGATCAGTAATTATGACTTCTCCACATGCAAAATATCTTTATTTAACAGGCGATGGAGCTTCATCAGAAGGTGATAGACCATTTTTAGATAAGTTAAACCTAGAAAGTCATAAAACTGAACGGCTTTGGCGTTCAGAAGCTCCTTACTATGAATCTCCTGTTACTATTTTAGATAGTGATGCAAAAATTATCTTAACTGAGCGAGAGTCTAAAACTGAGCCACTAAATTACTACATAAGAGATTTAGTTAATAACAAACTAGAAGCCTTAACTAATTTTCCTCATCCAACACCACAGTTTGCCGATGTACAAAAAGAGCAAATTCGTTATAAACGTGCTGATGGTGTGGATTTAACCGCTACACTTTACCTGCCTCAAGGTTACTTGCCTAAGGATGGCCCCCTACCTTTAGTGATGTGGGCATATCCTCAAGAATTTAAGAGTGCAGCAGCAGCAGGACAAGTAACAAGCTCACCCTATCGTTTTGTACGTCTTAGCTATTTTGGCCCTCAATTTTTATTAGCCCAAGGCTATGCAGTGCTAGATGATCCTACCATGCCAATTATTGGTGAGGGTGATAAAGAGCCTAATGATACTTACCTGCAACAGTTAGTTTCTAGTGCGCAAGCTGCAATTGATGAAGTAGTACGTCGTGGTGTAGCCGATAGAGATCGTATTGCTGTAGGGGGGCATTCTTATGGAGCTTTTATGACTGCAAATCTATTAGCTCACTCACGACTTTTCCGTGCTGGAATTGCGCGTAGTGGTGCTTACAACCGCACACTTACGCCATTTGGTTTCCAGGCTGAAGAGCGCACTTTTTGGCAAGCTCCAGACACTTATATAAAAATGTCGCCATTTGTACATGCGGATAAAATTAAAGATGCACTATTACTTATTCATGGTGAAGCAGATAACAATCCTGGAACATTCCCAATTCAAAGCGAAAGATTTTACCAAGCTGTTAAAGGTTTGGGAGGGACAGTCAGACTTGTAATGCTTCCTAGTGAAAGCCACGGTTATCAAGCACGCGAGTCTATTTTGCATATGCAGTGGGAAATGATTCAGTGGCTAGACAAGTATGTAAAAAATGCTAAGCCACGAGAAACAAATAAGTAACCAGATATTATTGGGAATAATGAAATGTAGGGCGAACTGTTCGCCCTTCTTAAACATCAGGCAAAAAGGGCGAACAGTTCTCTCCTACATCTGGATATCTTATTTTGCATTTTTACCCATTTTGCTTATTCCTAATAACGTCTAAGGTTTTAAGATAATAATATGAAAGATATTAAACTTTTGTTTATCTTATTGATTTGCTTACAATTAATAAAAATACCTGTTTATGGGCAAGAACCAAACATAACACAAGAACAAAGAATAATTGGTCTGGAAATACTTCAATCTGATAATCAATTAGTAGAGAAAATTCGAGAAAAAGGTTTTGTTATAAAACCTATAGAAAATAAACAAATCTATACTCCTTACTTAAACCCTCCTATTCCTATTTATGTAACAGCTGATTCGATGTTACAAACCTTTCATACTATCTATTTAGAATCATTAAGTAAAATTGAAGAAATAAATAGTGATAAACTACTGGTATTACTCAAGTTATTATCAGAAAGAACCCTTGGTGGTTTAGCTGTAGGTTCTCCAGAAAAAACTCATATAGCTTTAGAAAAAAACTTTCTGGCTCTCCAATTATTAATAGCTTTACTGGAAACTCAAGAACCCCAATCTGATTTACTACCCCTAGTTAGTGCCGAACTAGCTTTAATTAAATCTGCTGATAAAATAGAGCAATCTCCTGTTTTAGGAGTAAAGGTTAATTACCGCCAATTGATAGCCCCTAAAGGAATTAGCGAAAAACGGGCTAGATTATTTCGTACTTTGGCTTGGATGGACTGCTGGCAATTAAACTTAAGCAATGAACTAGAGGCCAATCAAGCTTTTTTCCTTGCACAAGAGTTTGCTGTTGATGAAAGGTTGTTACTATTTTGGAAAGAAATAGACTTGCCTTTTAGCTATTTATTTGGAACAGTTAACGGACTTTCTATAGAAACTATTATTCCTACAATAAAACATATCCTAGGGGCTAACCCTATTACTATAGCCGAAATATCAGACTATCACTTAAAAACCTTTCAACGTTTAACTACTCGACTTAACCCAGATAATCAAACAAATCAAACATTTAAGCTATTTGGGAAAAGAGCCACATTAAAGGAAAGACTAGCAGAGGTTTTTGGAGAAGACTTACAAATCACTCAAATAGAATTTGCCAAGGTTTTTAACTTAGAAAGCGCGAAAGGACGTAACTTAAAACTTCGTGAAGCCTTAATAGCTTGGCAAGAAAAAAATCCTAACAGCTATCCAAGTCATTTAGTTGACTGTTTTAGAGCTTTACTTGCTAGAAAACTAGATGGGCGTTTACCAAAATTTGTTAGCTCTGATGAATGGCAAAATAATTTAAGTACTACAGTTAGCGTAAGTTGGTTTGTTCATCAAACCTTAATAACTGCTCCAGAAAAAAGCAAAACTATTAGTGGTGGCTCAAATCGCTATCATGAAAGCTTTCATGGCTATGTTGAACCAAACACAGAGTTTTTCTTTGCACTAGGAAAAATGTCTGACAGTCTCAAAGCCATCTTAATTAAGATGCGTATTTTTACCCAAGAACTAGATGAGTTTATAAATATCACTAAGATATTAGACCAAATAGTAAGAAAACAACTTGGAGCAATTGAATTGTCTGAAGGAGAAATAGATTTATTAGAAAACTTTGGGGAAACAATAGCAAAGCTTAATTTTGTTGCAGGCAATTATCAAGCAATTGATTTTGATCAAAGTTTTATTATTACACTTAAAAATGGCTCAAAGCCTTTTCAAGTCTTAGTAGGAAGAGTATTAACCCTTTATGTTTTAATTACTTATAGAGGTAAGGAATACTTATGTCAACGAGCAGTTTCTACTTATTCTGAGCTAGTAAGTTTAAAGTAGCTTATTGCTTTAAGACTTAAACTATGATTGTAAGAGCGCAGAGGTTTTAAAATAGGGTTTAGCTCTATCATTTGTCTATAGTTAGTGTTAATTAGCCTAACAGTTAAAGAAAGTTTCCGTGAATAACCAGTCAACTAATAGTGATCTTCTTTAGCAACTAGATTAATATTACCAACCAAAATAATACCACCTACTGGGGGCTTTTATGCAAATAGAATATAAAGATGGGGTAGCGTTTGCTCGAATGCAGCTAGGGAAAGCTAATGCAATGGGAGCAAATTTTTTAACAGGACTAACTCAAATGTTAGACCAATTGCAGGAAAAACCTGCGGGGTGTGTTGTTTTAACTGGCTATGATCGAT
>JAHFUF010000232.1 GCA_023265235.1 Blastocatellia bacterium | reverse complement strand
TTTATGGGCAGCAAACGAAGCTTGTAAGAAAATGGGGATGAAGATTGACTCCAAAGGTCATGCTGCTGGTTATAAAGCAATGGTAGTTGGTGCTACTGGCGCGATTGGTGCGGTTTGTTCTAGGCTACTGGCATTAATTTTTCCAGAAGTTGTATTAGTTGCTCCTCGTGGAGACAAACTTTTAGAACTAAAAATGTCTATTGAGCGCGACTCACCAAGAACAAAAGTCCATATTACTACTAGTGCTAATACTTTTGCTGATCAAATGGATCTAGTTGTTACTACTACTTCGGCTCGTGGTAAAAAAGTCATTGATATGATGAAAATTAAACCAGGAGCAGTAATTTGTGATTGTGCTAGGCCACTGGATATTACTGAAGAAGACGCTGAAAAACGACCTGATGTACTTGTAATAGAATCTGGTGAACTAGAAGTTCCTGGCCCAGTTGATTTTGGTGGAGACATTGGACTACCTCCAAAAACAGCTTATGCATGTTTAGCTGAAACGTTAATTTTAACCCTAGAAGGGCGTTATGAATGCTTCACTTTGGGTAGAGATATAAGTTTAGTTGGTGTAAAAGAAATTTATAAACTAGGGCTAAAACATGGCTTTAAGTTAGCTGCTATTCGTGGTCATAGAGGTATTATTACAGATCAAGAAATCGCTTTAGTACGTGCTAGGGCAGAAGAAGCAAAAGCTAAGTTGGCCTTAAAAGAAGCTACTGAAGACGAAGCTGTTGTTTTAGCTGAAGTTGAGGCTAGCCCTAAGGTTAAAAAGACTCGTGCTACAAAAGCTATTGCTACAGCAGAGAAAGTAGAAACTGTAACACCAAAAACTAAAACTACAAAAATGGCTGTTAGTAAAGAAAAAGTAGAAAAAGTAGATAAAATAACAAAAACAGCAAAAACAACCAAAGTAGCAAAAGTAGTATTAGAAAACACTGAACCAATCGTTAAAGCAAAACGAGGTGGGCGTAAAAAGAAAAGTGAATCTGAACTTCCATTGGAAGTAATAGTAGAAGCAGTTACAGAAGTAGCAGAAGTAGCAGAAGTAGCAGAAGTAGCAGAAGTAGCAGAAGTAGCAGAAGTAGTAGCAGAGGTCGATAGTGTGGTAGAAGTTAGTGTTGCAACAAACTAAAATTTTATCTTTAATGACGAAAAGCGGGTGACTATCCCGCTTTTTGTATTATTAAAATGCTTAGAAAAAGAATGAATATTTTATTTAAGCATAAGGGAGCTTTATGCCAAGAGGCAAAAGAATAGTTTTAATTACTGGTGGTACAGGGTTTATTGGTCGCCGACTGGTAAAAAAACTGCTTTTACAAAAACAAACACATATTTATTTAGTCGTTAGGCGAGCTTCTTTTTCAAAAGCTGAGCGAATGATTGAGAAACTAATGCTAGAATTTCCTAGTGCTCCAGAACAAATACATATTGTTAGCGGTGATTTGTCAAAACCAACATTACTAGAAAGTGCTGTAGAATCTGCTCAACTGCAAGAAAAAGTACAGGAAGTTTTTCACCTAGCTGCTCATTACGAATTAGGAATTAGCCGTGAAGATGCAATGAAAGCCAATGTTGAAGGAACACTTCATATGCTTAACTTTGCTCGTGGTTGTGAAAAACTAAACTGTGTACACTATGTTAGTACTTTAGCTGTAGCAGGGGATTATAAAGGTATTTGGCATGAAGATATGTTACTTGCAGGACAACAATTTGATAATCATTATGCCTATACTAAGTTTTTAGCAGAAGTTGAAGTAAGAGAAGCAGCAGAAGAATTACCAGTCGCCATATATCGTCCAGGAGTTGTAGTTGGAGACTCTATTAGTGGGGAAATGGATAAAATAGATGGCCCTTATTATTTACTAGTACCCTTTATGAAACTCCAAGCACTTACACGTAGCATTTCTCCATTAATTCCAATATTTTTTCCTGTCGCTCCTGGAGGAGATCGCATTAAGTGCCATATTGTACCAGTAGATTATGTGGTAAATTGTTTAGATTATATTAGCCGCAAAAAAGGGATTGAGGGAAAAACTTTTAGCCTAACAGACCCAAATCCTCTTAGTATGCGAGAGTTTATCGATATTTTTTGTGACAAAGCTGGTTGGGTTCGCCCTGCTATTAACCTGCCCACAGATCCTTTAGTTTGGGTACTTCGCTTACCAGGGATTAAACAGCTAGCCCAAAGCTTAGAGCCTATTACTAATATGCCAGTGGAAATGATTCATTACACTGCTTATGGGACAAAGTATGATACTACTAACACAAAGGAGTTCTTAAAGGGTTCTGATATTAGCTGTCCTGCTGTAAAAAGTTATGCAGGTAAATTACTAGCTTATGCACGTAGGTATTTTGTTTGATTTTAGTGAGGTGAGAAATGTTTCGTAATAAATTTTTTATTCTCTGTATGATATTAATTATTTCTTTTATGCTTAATGCTTGTGATCAACCAGAAGAAAAATTAACAGATACTAGTAAAAGCGAGTGGGTAGGAGATATTAATCCAGCAGAAACTAAGCTAAAGCAAAGAGGTGAACAAGCAACTAGAGCCTTAGGTTATCAGAAAGAGGTTAAAGAAAAACTCTCTGTTGAGTTACCAATAATAGAGCTTTTTACCCGTGAAACTATAGAAAAAGAGGCTATTGACAAACTTGGCAAGCCAGATTCTGAAAAAGAAGTAAAACTTGAAGAAAATCAACAAAAAGTTCTTTATTATAATAATTCAAGTTTTGCCCTTTGGTTTTGGCGGCCACTAAATAAAACAGGGCCTTATCAATATCGTGCTACTGTTAGCCTCAAAGAAGGTAAATTTGATGTACCTTTACATAATGTCTTTGACGAGGACGAATTAAGAAAGGTGCAAACGATTTTTGAGGAAAAAACTAACCCCTAGTCTATTATTAAAATAGACAATTAGCTGTAGGCATAGAGTTTACACAAGTTGTGAATTCTGTGCCATTTCTCGTTAAAGAGACTCACATTTAATGATCAATTCTACTGAGCAAGGTTTTCCTAATACAGAGCGTTTTACTATACAAGGTTGTTTAGGTACAGGCGGTTTTGGAGTAGTATACAAAGCTTTTGATAACCAGCAAAACACCTTGGTAGCACTAAAAACACTTAACGAGCTTGACCCAGAAGCAATCCTTGCTTTTAAGCATGAATTTCGCGCTTTAGCAGATGTTACTCACCCAAACTTAGTAGAGCTTTATGAACTGTTTTTTGAAAACGAGCAATGGTTCTTTACTATGGAACTAGTAGAAGGCATAAGTATTTTGGAGTATGTATGGCAATCTATTACAGAAGAAGATATTTGGCAGGAAGTAGCATCAGAATGGGAGAATTCTAGTAGTATAAGTTCTATAGATACGCCTATTCCAGATATTGAACCAAGTTGGAAAACAAAAGCTGTTGGCTCAACTAATGAGATAATAACTCTACCCACAAACCTAGCTAGAGCACCTAAAACACTTTCTAAATCACCTGCACGTTTTGATCGTTTACGTAAAGGATTAAAACAATTAATAGAAGGGTTAATGGCTTTACATGAAGCAGGTAAATTACATAGAGATATTAAACCCTCTAATGTATTAGTGACTAAACAAGGGAGAGTTGTAATACTAGATTTTGGCTTGGTCACAGAACTTGCTAGTCAGAAAATAGGAGAAAATAAAAATATTGTTGGTACCCCTACTTATATGTCTCCAGAACAAGGTTCTGGTCAAGTAGTAGATGAAGCTACAGATTGGTATAGCCTAGGAGTAATACTTTATGAAGCATTAACTGAGGAGTTGCCTTTTGGGGATCATTTTGAAGCACAACCAGTAAAAATTTTGCTTAGTAAACTTCGTTATGAACCTACTGCACCAAGTCAGTTAGTAACAGGTATTCCAGCAGAATTAGAAAAATTATGTTTAGACCTTTTATCTTGTGACCCTAAAAACCGTCCTAATGGTTTAGAAATATTACGCCGCTTAACAGGTAGTCAAAACAAAAAACACCAAAAATCAATAGTCAGCCAAGCTAGGCTAATTGGGCGTGAAGAAGCCCTAAATACTCTACATGAGGCGTTTCTTAAGGTAAAAGAAGATAGAGCCGTTTCTGTTTATATACATGGTAAGTCAGGGATGGGGAAAAGCGCGCTTGTACGCTATTTTTTGGAGGAATTACAACAAAAAGAGCCAAATTTATTAATTTTATCAGGGCGTTGTTATGAGCAGGAATTTGTTCCTTACAAGGCTTTAGATAGTTTAATGGATGCCCTAGCTAGTTATCTAAAAACTCTTAATAAAGCAGAAATAGATCTATTAATAAGAGAAGATATAACTGCTTTGGCTAAAATCTTTCCAGTGTTTAATCAAGTAGAGCGAATTGAGCAAATAAAAAGTAATGTTTTGGATATTCCTAATTCTCAAGAACTACGACAACGAGCATTTGTTTCTTTACGAGAATTATTATTATCTTTAGGCAAACGGAATTTGTTAGTTCTTTATGTTGATGATTTACAGTGGGGCGATAGTGACAGCGCAATGTTATTACAAGAAATTTTGCGTATGCCCAATGCACCTAGGTTACTTTTTTTAGCTTGTTATCGTAGCGAAGAAGTGGTTAATAGCCAATTATTAAAACTTCTTTTGTGCCAAGATCTAGATATGTTATCTGAGAGGAAAGAAATAGAGTTAAAAGAACTTTCTTGGTCAGAAGCTTGTAGTTTAGCAAAGGTCTTATTAGAAGATTCTACTCCAGAACAAGCAGAGATAATTGCTCAAGAAGCAGGGGGCAGCCCTTTTTTTATTCGTGAATTTGTAAGGTATTCTCAACTAGGGCATGCTTTTCAACAAACCAGTGATGAAAATGCCAACAAAAAGCAACTAGGGTCTTTAGGGTCTTTAGAGTCTTTAGAGTCTTTAGGATCTTTAGATGAAGTTATTCACAACCATATATCTCAATTGCCAGAAAATACTCATAGTCTGCTAGAAGTATTAGCTATTGCTGGACAGCCCCTAGAACGTAAAATAGCAAAACAAGCGGCTCAAATTAAAGGTGATGATCAAAATATAGTAAATAGCTTAAGAACTAATCGCTTAATTCGTGCTAAAGGCTCAAAACACCGTTATGAGTTGGATATTTACCATAGCCGTATTAGAGGAGCGATAATAAAGCATTTATCCTTAGAGAATATAAAAAGACATCATGCAAATTTGGCCAATACGTTAGAGAGTTTAGAAATTGATGACCCACAACGTTTAGCTTATCATTTTGAAAATGCAGGTGATAATGAAAAAGCTTGTAAGTATACTATTTTAGCTGCTGAGCAGGCTTCTCAAACATTAGCATTTAATCAATCTGCACAACTTTATCAACTAGCACTAAATATAATACTGCGTAACAAAGAACCAAAAACCTCATTATTAGAAACACAATTACAAGGCTTAAAAGTTAAGTTAGCTGATGCTCTTAGTTATGCAGGACGAGGTAAAGAGGCTTCACAAATTTACCTTTCTGTTGCAACAGATATTTGTAACCTATGTATTACAGATAGTTTAGCTCTTAAATTTCAGCAAAGAGCGGCTGAAGAACTACTACGTAGTGGGCATATTGATGAAGGTTTATCTGTATTAGGTAATGTCTTAGCTAAGGTAGGAATTAAAGTTCCTAAGACCTCCTGGGGGTCGCTTGTTTTATTTTTACTAAGACGACTATGGATAGAAATTCGTGGACTAGGTTTTCAAGAGACACCTGAAAGGGAAATCTCGCCAGAAGCACTCTTACAAATAGATATGTGTTGGACAGGAGCAATAGGGCTTAGTTTAGTAGCTTCAATTTTAGGGGCAGATTTTCAAACAAGACACCTTCTTTTAGCTCTAAAAATAGGAGAACCTTATCGTGTTGCTAGGGCTTTAAGCTTAGAAATCCCTTATTCTGCTATTGATGGTGGTAGCGAATGGTCAAAAACTAATCAGCTTATTGGAAAATCAAGAGAGTTGGCAGAAAAAGTTAATAATCCTTATGCGCTAACCTTAGTGAATTTTTCTTCTAGCGTAGCTGCTTTCCTAATGGGTGAATGGAAAAAAGCTCATCAATTAGGGGAAAAAGCAGAAAAAATGCTAAGAGAAAAATGCACTGGAGTAGTTTGGGAGCTATCTACAATATTAATTTTTATGTTACGCCCACTTTTTTATATGGGAGAGTGGAATAAACTCTTTGATCGTGTTACAGGCTTAATCCAAGAAGCCCAAAGACGAGGTGATTTATATACAGAAACCAACTTAAGAATACGACTTTATTATTTAATGCGTTTAGCCTCAGACGAGCCAGAAAAACTAGAAATAGAGCTAAGAGAAGCTCTAGAGCAATGGTCACACAGAGGTTTTCACGTTCAGCATTATTGGGAATTGGTTTGTCAAGTAGAAACAACTATGTATCGTGGAGAGGGTGAAGAGGGTTGGCATTTTTTGAATTTTCAATGGAAAGCACTAAAAAAATCACAATACCTACGTGTTCAATTTGTTAGGATTGAAATGTGGCATTTATATGCTCGTAGTGCGTTGGCCGCTATTGTTCAAGGAGCAGAAAGAGATCCTTTATTAAAAGCTGCTCAAAGAACTGCACAAAAAATAGAGAAAGAAAAAAGGCAATATGGAGATGCTTTAGCTCTACTAATTAGGGCAGCAGTAGCAGTAATTTACGGGCAAAAAGCATTAGCAATTGAGCTATTAGAAGAATCAGAAGAAAAATGTATTGCTACAGATATGTATTTATTTGCTACTGCAACAAACTATAGACGAGGGCAATTAATTGGTGGTACGCAAGGTAAAGACTTAATGCAAGCAGCTTGTAATTGGATGAAAGATCAGCATATTAAATGTCCAGAAAAAATATTTGATATGGTTGCTCCTGGTATTTGGGAAGTTTAAGCCTGTAATTCTGAAGAAACAAACGCTATATCAGATTAAAGTGATAGAGGAAACAATTGCTAAATTAGAACAAAATATTTCTTTTGGCTAAGTTTCAACCCTAGCTAGCTTAACTAATTTTGCTGTGATAGGATAAAAATCCTGTATTAATCAAATGCTGTGCCATATGGGAGAATAAAATGGCAGAAAAAACAAAACTCAAGTGGTTGCGTAAAGAATTTAGCTCATCTGAAGAACTAGAATACTACCTAACACAACTTAAACATCAAGATAAGTTAAAATCTGATATCATTGCATTGCTTGAGCGATTTCAACATTTACTTTTTCAAGACTATGAGCCAGATTTTTTAACTATTGCTTATAATGGTCAGTGGGATGTTAGCTTTGGCCCAAGCAGTATTGAAGAAGCAAAACAAAAAATAGACATTGCTAAGCCTTCTCCTCCAATGGCTAAAGGAGATCTGGCTCAAAAGGAAGCACCTAAACCAGATGCTAAGAAAAATACTAGAACATCTGAGAGCGCGGGTAAGCCTGCTAAGCTGGAAACTAGACAAAGTAATAAGGAAGAATCAAGAAGTAAATCTCTAGCTCATCCTAATAATAAAGAA
>JAHFUF010000231.1 GCA_023265235.1 Blastocatellia bacterium | reverse complement strand
CTATGACGTTGATGGTACTACTGCAACAGTAATTCTAAAAAAAACCCTAAAGGCTGTAGGCGCGTTGGTTAACTATTATATTCCACAACGCCTTGTAGATGGTTATGGTATGCGAGAAGCAGCTATTGATAAGGCTGGAGTAGAGGGTTATAAGCTGATTATTAGTGTTGATTGTGGTATTCGAGCACATACAGTAATTGAGTATGCTAGTAGTTTAGGAATAGATGTAATTATTACTGATCATCATATTCCTGAAGGAAAATTGCCCGCTGCTATTGCAATACTTAATCCTAAGCGTCTAGATTGTGAGTATCCAGATAAAAACTTGGCGGGTTGTGGGGTAGCTTTTAAGTTAGCACAAGCTTTACTCTCAAAATACTCTTGTAGTCAGCAACTAGCCTCTTTATTAATGGTTGCTGCTATTGGAACAATTGCTGATATTGTCCCACTAGTAGGAGAAAACCGTATTATTGCTAAATGTGGACTTACAGAGTTATCACGATCTAAAAATATAGGATTACGTGCATTATTTGAAATAGCAGGAGTGGCAGGACGTCCAATTACTTGTTATGACATTGGTTATAGGATTGCACCTAGAATTAATGCTGTTGGTCGTATGGGTGGCGCGAGTTCTGCTGTAGAACTATTTTCTGCTCCTAATGTAGAAGTAGCACTACAGCTTGCACGAGAGATGAATGATCAAAATATTGCTCGCCAACGTACTGAAGCCGATATTATTAGCGAGATTATGGCACAATTAGAAAATGAAAAAGCTTTTGAAAATGACCCTATAATTGTTCTAGCAGGAGAACGTTGGCATAGAGGAGTAATTGGAATTGCTGCTTCAAAAGTAGTAGAAAAAACTCAAAAACCTGCTGTAGTAATTTCTATTGAAGATGGGCTAGGTTATGGGTCTGGGCGTTCTATCAAAGAATTCCCTATCTTAGAAGCTTTTGATAATTGTCGAGAACTCTTTGAACATTATGGTGGACATTCTCATGCAGCAGGACTCACACTTAGAGCCGAAAATATCAAGGAACTAAGACGACGAGTAAATGAATTTGCCAAAAATTTCTTGGCTCAAGAAGACCCAAACCCAGAAAAGGAAATTGATAGTCGGTTAGGGTTTGCAGAAATTAATTATGATTTAATGAAAGAAATAGTTATGTTAGAACCATTTGGTGCTGCTAACCCAATACCAGTTTTTTTAACAGAAAATGTAAAAATTGTTGACAGGCCACATTTAATTCGAGAACGCCACTTAAAATTCCGTTTGTCACAGTGTGGACTTATACTAGATGCTATTTGGTGGGGTGGTGCAGAACATATATCTAGCTTTTCTACTAATGGTTATTACCGTTTAGTTTTTTCTTTAGCCGAGTCTAATTACTTAAGTGCTACACATATACAAATTGCTATAAAAGAACTTTCTTTAATGTAAACTTAAAGAGTGATAAGTAAAAATGGGTGTAAATCTTGTATTAACAATTTTAATATATTATGCGGCGTTTCAATACCTAAGTCCTTTGGTGAATACCACTTTAGAATATCGCAAAAAAAAGTTTTCTTTAATAAACCCAGAATATTCATTAATAGAACTATCGACTATACCTATTAATATTTTAAATATCATTTCAAAAACACAAGAAAAACTCTCTGAAGAAGGGTTTAATAAAGAAGTTTTTCTTTATCAATCAAGCCCATTTAGCGAATTTGAAGTATATATAATGGTGCTGGTTAATAAAGAAAATAAAGATAGAGCCATAATAATTACTTATAACAACAAACTTACAAATGAGGTCTTTAATTATATAAATTATTGTTCAACCTATGAAGATGGTTCTGAGTTAAATACTGTAAATAAACCTCATGGAATATTTAATGCTAGCAATGAATATAATACTTATAGATTACCAAGTTTTAAGGATCATAAAGAGCTTTATAATATACATAAAAAACTTGAGCAAAACTTTTTCAAAAATCAGAAAAAAATGTTGCCTACCCCAGGTAGAGAAATATATGAATTTTCAAGAACTGATCTAAGGTTTTTAGACAGGCAAAAAGAATCAGGAATGCTTTATATAGATTCAAAAGATAATGCCTATAAATATACTTGGAAAGCAGCTTTTCTTAGCTCTATTTCTCAATTTAGGTTAATAGAAAATATAGAGCAACAACAAATAAGAGAGAAAGAAAAAGAAATACTACGTTTAATATCATAATAGTCTTAATAGTCCATAGATAAATCAATGGACACTTAAGAGACATTATCAGAAATAAGGAAATATTTTTTACTTGTTGAGTCATGTTTTTTTTTGTAACAGCCTAAACGCTAATAAACTAACTAAGCGGTTTTACTCCTTTACTTACTGCTAGTAACTATGTTTGAATGCTCCTTTGGTGTTATCTACCTAAAAATAGCTAAAATTCTCAAAATAATTCAAAAACTTTTTATCTAAGGAGATGTTATGGTTAATGATATTAAGCCAGAAGCCTTAAAACTATTTTACCATGGAATGGATGCTCCTGCGCTAGTGAGAGGATTTCAGGAGTACTTGGAATTTTTTCTAGCTAAAGACCATTACACAGCAACTAAACAAGATATTTATACGGCTTTAGCCTTAACTGTGCGTAATCGGTTGTTAGAAAGATGGATTCGTACTCAAGAAACATATTATAAACAAGATGTTAAACGGGTTTATTATCTATCGTTAGAGTTTTTAATGGGGCGAGCATTAGGTAATAGTTTAGTAAATTTAGGAATGCTAGATGAATGTCATAAGGCTATGCATGAACTAGGTTATGACCTAGAACAAGTTCGCGAAACTGAGTGGGATGCAGGTTTAGGCAATGGAGGTTTAGGCCGTTTAGCCGCTTGTTTTTTAGATTCACTAGCTAGCCTAGAAATTCCTGGCTATGGCTATGGGATTCGTTATGAATACGGCATTTTTAACCAAAGAATTCAGGAAGGATATCAAGTAGAGTCTCCTGATAATTGGTTGCGCTATGGAAATGCTTGGGAAGTAGCACGCCCTGAATACCTTTATCCAGTGTATTTCTATGGCAAAGTACTACAATATCGCGACCGTAATAACCATTTAGTTAACCAATGGCTAGAGACTGAAGAAGTACTGGCAATGGCTTATGATACACCTATTCCAGGTTATAACAATAATACTGTCAATACATTAAGACTTTGGGCAGCAAAAGCTTCTCGTGATTTTGATTTCACTTATTTTAATGAAGGCGACTATATGAAAGCTGTAGAAACCAAAAGTGAATCAGAAAATATCTCCAAAGTACTTTATCCAAATGATAATGTTTTTGAAGGAAAAGAATTAAGGCTTAAGCAAGAATACTTTTTTGTCTCAGCTACTTTACAAGATATTGTACGACGTTACAAAAAGCACTATAAAACCTTTGATAAGTTTCCTGATAAAAATGCTATTCAACTTAATGACACCCACCCAGCTATTGCTATTCCTGAACTAATGCGTATTTTAATAGATATTGAAGGCATAGGATGGGAAGAAGCTTGGGATATTACTGTTAACACGTTTGCCTACACTAACCATACAGTTTTACCGGAAGCATTAGAAAAATGGACAGTAGATTTATTTAACTATCTGCTCCCACGTCACTTACAAATTATTTATGAAATAAACCATCGTTTCCTTAATGAGGTACGTTACCGCTATCCTAATGATGAAGCTCGATTTGTGAGAATGTCTATTGTTGAAGAAGCACCAGAAAAACGAGTCTGTATGGCTCATTTAGCAATTGTTGGAAGTCATAGCATTAATGGTGTAGCAGCATTACACTCAGAAATACTTAAGGATGAGCTTTTCAAAGATTTTTATGAAATGTACCCAGAACGCTTTAATAATAAAACTAATGGAATTACTCAACGTCGTTGGTTAAAGAAATGTAATCCTAGGCTCTCAGATCTAATTAGCCATGAAATTGGTGATGGATGGGCCTCAGATCTTTATCAGTTGCAGCAACTACGACCATTAGCTGATAAAGCAAGTTTTCGTGAAGAATGGAGAGCTGTTAAACATACTAATAAAGAACGCTTAGTAGATTTAATTAAACGTGAAAACAATTTAATTGTAGATGCTAGTTCAATGTTTGATTGCCAAATTAAACGATTACATGAATATAAACGACAACTACTCAATGCTTTACATGTAACAACAGCTTATAACCGTATTAAAGATAACCCTAACAAAGAATTTGTTCCTCGAACTGTACTTTTTGGTGGTAAAGCGGCACCAGGGTATAAAATGGCAAAGCTTATTATTAAGTTAATAAACTCTATAGGTGATATAGTTAATAATGATCCTGGGATACGTGGACTGCTTAAGTGTGTGTTTTTAGCTAATTACAGAGTTTCATTAGCAGAAAAGATTTTTCCTGCTTCAGATTTATCTGAGCAAATTTCTACGGCTGGTACAGAAGCCTCAGGAACAGGAAATATGAAATTCGCGCTTAATGGTGCTTTGACCATTGGCACTATGGATGGAGCAAACATTGAAATTCTTGAAGAAGTTGGTCAGGATAACATCTTCATATTTGGTCTAAAGACAAATGAAGTAAAAGAATTAAAACCAAGATATAACCCTTATGATTATTACAACCAAAATCAAGAACTAAAACGTGTGTTGGATATGATTAGAGATGGTTACTTTAGTCCACATCATCGAGATTTATTCCACCCCATTATAGATTCTTTACTTAAGGGTGGTGATAATTATCTTTTGTTAGCTGACTATGCTTCCTATATTGATTGTCAAGAACAAGTTAACCAAACCTATTTGGATAAAGAAAAATGGGCTAAAATGGCAATTTATAATGTTGCAGGTATGGGTAAGTTTTCTAGCGATCGCACTATTAAACAATATGCAAATGAAATTTGGGACGCTAAATCTGTACCAGTAGATATGACTACTTGCTCATTGTAAAAATATAATGTAAGGGCAGACAATCTGCCCTTCTTTAGAATCAATAAATTAGCACAGCAAACCCCACGAACTATTTAAGTATTTTGGGTAGAAATTATGAAAAAAATTTTTACTTGTATTGTACTATCATTTTTTTTAGTTGCTTGTAGTGACTCAGAAGAGCTTGATACCAAACCCACACCCATTAATAGCCCTATACCTATAGCCTATACAGAAAAAACAAAAACTATACAAGGTGATTTTTCTGAAAAGAAAGCCTTAGAGTTCTTATACGGTAATTATGATGAAACTCAGAAAGAATCTAACTGGCAACTTACTAAGGAAGATTTAGAAAAAGTCGATGAGTACTCATCATTAAAAGATGAAAAAGATCTAGCGGTTACAGCATTGTTACTAAGCCCTTTTCAACAGGAAGGTATTGATAAATATTTATTAATTACTGCTGCTTTTGCTCCAGAACGTGCCTGTCATGCTTGTGCGCCAATGATAGGAAGTTTTATTTTTAAGAAAAATGATAATACTTGGGATCTAGAAATAGAGGAGAAGTGCCTTCTAGAACTAGGTTCTTATGGTGTACCACCTGATGCAAAACTAATAAAAATTGGCAAGGATAATTATGCTACATTATTTGAAACTAGTGACACAGGCCAAGGGCGTAATTATCAAGGAATAACAGTATTTGCTAAAATAGATAAGGCTTTTAGCAAAATATTAGAGATTGAAACAGGTGAAGATAATTCAGGTGATTGTGGTGACAATCTTGCCCCTTGTTGGAGCTATTCCTCCAAATATGAGTTTGTGCCAGGGAAAAACGAAAGCTTCTTTGACTTTAAAATAACAACTACTGGAACATCAGGTGTAGAAGGGGAAAAAACAACAGCCCCTGTAAATGAAAATAAGCTTTATCAATTTGATGGTAAAGAATATAAAGTTTCTAAATAGGTTAAATACCAGTCATACAGGACTACTATTACTTTCTAAAACCCTATGGGATTACGTAAATTATCTTTTATTGTCTCTCAAGAAATGGCTGGTGCCCGTTTAGACGAGTTCTTAGCGACACTACTTCCTCCTGCATTAGGAGAAATTCTTTCAAAAGCAAAAATACGTAAGCTAATCGTTGCAGGAGCAGTATATCTTAATCGAAACCGTGTGCGCATCGCTTCAAAAACTTTAATTGCTAATGCTCACGTTGAAGTTTATGTGGATCTGGCTAAGCTAAAAAATGACGCTGTTTCAACAAAAGACCAGAAGTTTACTATGTCAAAGGAAAGGGTTTTATTTGAAGACGAATTCCTAATAGTAGTTGATAAGCCTCCAGGACTACCAACGCAACCAACTGTAGATGAAGCAAGAAATAATCTATATGAAGCAGTTAAAGGGTTTATTTCTAAACGAGACAAAATTAATCAACCTTATTTAGGCATACACCAACGCCTAGATCGTGATACCTCAGGAGTAATTCTTTTTACCAAAAGCACTGTGGCTAATGCTCCTCTAGCTCAAGCTTTTGCCTCACACCAGGTTTCAAAGGTCTACCAAGCAATTGTTAGCTGTCCAAAATATGATTTACCTACAAACCCTTGGATTATAGAAAATTACTTAGGGCGTATTCGAGCTAATAAAGGTAAACAGGCAAAATATACTGCTGTTAATGAGCAGGGAGATTTTGCTCAAACAGAGTTTTCTTTGCTAGAAGCATATAAAACAATACTTTTAATACAAGCCAAGCCAAAAACAGGTAGGACTCACCAAATAAGGGTTCATTTATCTGAACAAGGAATGCCTATAATTGGAGATAGCCTCTATGGAGGCAGAACCAGTAAGACTATTCCTAGAATGATGTTACATGCTTATAAATTAACTTTTCTCCACCCTATTACTAAAAAAGAGGTTACTATTACTAGTAATTTACCAGAGGATTTCAAACGATGTCTGGTTTAGAGAATGGGGTTTTAACTAGTTTTTAACGACTTAGTTGGCAAAATTAATGGTGCTACTTGCTTTGCTATAGGGTTTGTAATACTATGTAGAGCGAAACTAACTGATTTAATTGTAAATCAAAATAATTTTTAAGATTGATTTATTTATTTTTAAGGAGGACATTGCCTTATGAGTGTTTCTACTGGTGATTTACTAAAAATGGAATTAATTGCTAATAATCAAGAATTTAGACAATTGGTTCAAGAACATAAAAGCTATGAAATGCGCCTAGGTGAATTAGCTGCGTTACCACACCCTAGTGAAGATGAACTTCTAGAAGTTGCACAATTAAAAAAGAAGAAACTCTTGGTTAAAGATAAAATGGAATCAATGGTACAAGTTCATAAACGTAAAGCTGCTAGTCATTAATTTAATCTAGCAATATGGTAAAGTTAGTTATTTGAACAAGTTAGCTCAAAAACGGGAACAATTCTAGTAGAGTAGTTCCCGTTTTTAGTTATATAGTTTGAAGTCTTGTGAAAAGTCTTGTGAAAAATCTTGTGAAACAAAGATATGGCAAGTGAAGCATACCCTTATATAATTTTTCTCTCAATTGTCGCTATTATGATAGCGTTATCCCCATTTTA
>JAHFUF010000230.1 GCA_023265235.1 Blastocatellia bacterium | reverse complement strand
TTTTATAAACCAATTAATTTGGTTTTACCTAGTTTGGCTGAGCATCTTTTTTATAATGATTATCTTTTTTATATTTCTAAGCTAAGTTTTAGAGATATTTATTCTATTGTCCTAGATCACCTTATTGCTCCAACAGCTTTTTATCTTAGAAAAGAAGAGTTTGAGCAGTGGTTTAAAGAAGCGAACTTAAAAGAAGTAAAAATCAACTGGCATAACCGTAACTCTTGGCGAGGCTTAGGCGTTTCCTAGAGATTTCCAATTTATGTTAGTTGTATTCTAACTAGCTAATTTACTGTATCCGCATCACTAGTATCTATCAATATTTTTTCCAAGGACGGTTTGTCATTAGTAGTTGGGCCTTCTGTTGAGGAAGTAATTTTAGGGGAAACTTTTCCTATTATTGGGGAGTTAAAGGTCACAGCAATATTACCAAATACTAATTCGTCTTCATCATGTAGGGGCTGGGCCTGATGTGGTGCTAAACGAACGTTGTTTAATAATGTACCATTAAAGCTATCTAAGTCTTCTAGCCAAAAGTTGCGGCCATCCAAAGAAAAAATTCGTGCATGACGGCGAGAAATTTTAGCACTAGTATCAAAAAGCTCTAAATCTACATTTGGATAGCAACGTGTTTCTGGGTCAGGACGGCCAATTAGATTGGCATGAGAGTCTAAAATAAAACAAGCAATAATGGTTTTTTCTCTGTAGATTAAAAGCTGTGCCGATTCTCTAGAAAAAACCTGATCTTGCATTGCATATCTTGACAAATAATCAGCTAATTCTAGTTCACAACCGGAAGCAAAACTACCTAAAGCGAAATGAAGATACTGTTGCGCTAAACGATCAGCCCCAGTACGTTCTAAGTAACTTACTGTTTTTTGCACAATGTCAGCTAGCTGTTCTTTTTTCATAATTAAGCCTAAGCACTATTTTTAGTTATTTATTCATACGCAAGTAAGCGTTTTGTATAAAGAGGAAAATTTTTACATAGTTTTTGTACTTCTGTTTTAATGTTTTGCAAACGCATACTATTTTCTGGATCTGTTAGAACTTCGGCTATCCAGGTAGCTATGGTTTGCATTTCTTTTTCGCCCATTCCGCGAGTTGTTAATGCTGGTGTGCCAATTCTGATACCACTTGCGACCAAAGGGGGATTTTTGTCAAATGGGATAGTATTTTTATTAGCTGTAATACCAGAAAGTTCTAAAGCTTTTTCTGCTGCTTTACCTGTAATTCCTTTAGCAAAAACATCTACTAAAATCAGGTGATTATCTGTTCCACCTGAGACTAAACGAAAGCCTAAGTCTTTTAAGCTATTGGCTAAAACAGCAGCATTTTTAACTACTTGGGTTTGATAGTCCTTAAAACTAGGGTGAAGTGCTTCTAGAAAACAAACAGCTTTGGCAGCAATAACATGCACTAGAGGGCCACCTTGAACACCAGGAAATACAGCACTATCAAGTTTTTTAGCAAATTCTTCTTTACACATTGCCATTCCAGCACGAGGGCCGCGTAAAGTTTTATGAGTTGTTGTTGTGACAAAATCCATGTGAGGTACTGGAGAAGGGTGTAGTCCTACTGCAACTAGTCCTGCAATATGAGCTATATCAGCAAGCACATAAGCCTCTGTTTGACGAGCAATTGCACCAATACGTTCAAAATCAATAATACGAGAGTAAGCACTTGCTCCGCAAATAATCATTTTAGGTTTATGTTCATGAGCTAGTTGAGACAAAGCATCATAGTCAATTTGTTCTGTTTCTTGGCTAACTCCATAAGCAACCACATTAAAGTATTTACCAGAGAAATTTAACTGATGCCCATGAGTAAGATGACCTCCATGTGAGAGGTTCATCCCTAAAATAGTATCACCAGGCTTTAGCACTGCCATATAGACACTCATATTGGCTTGAGCGCCCGAATGTGGTTGAACATTAATATGGTCGGCAGCAAAGATTTCTTTAGCACGGCTTTGTGCTAGACGTTCTACTACATCTGTATACTCACAACCACCATAATAGCGTCGACCAGGATAGCCTTCTGCATATTTGTTGGTAAAGACTGAGCCTAGGGCTTCTAGTACAGCCTCACTAACATAATTTTCTGAAGCAATCATTTCTAACCCATTATCTAGCCTTGCAGTTTCGTTATAGATTGCTTTAGCAATTTCTGGATCAGCTTGGATTAATGGCCGTGCTAAATGCTCTGTCATTTATTGCTCCTCTAAACTTTTGAAGTTAGGTGTTTATCTTATAAAAGAGAGGCTTATTTTAATTTATGAATGGCTTAGAGGGAAGACGAAATAGCATAGCTTTAGAAGGAAGAGCAAAGCAGGGCTAAATAGCATAGCGTAAATTGTTTGTAAACTATTTGGAGATAAAACTATCTCTTGCTACAATAATAAGTCCTACAAAATGACATTTTTAAAGCATAGGGATTTCTGTAGGAAGTCAGCGTTAATAGCTATATAGAATTACCTAATAATATCTCGTAGCTTAAATTGTTAAATAACCAAATAACTTTAAATAAATTAATAACTTGTTGGGGCTGGTTTAGGTTAAGAAACCTCTAACCAATAGACATAGTCTATACTTTACCTAAAATCCCTCAACTACACGGAGAAGTAGCATGAAAATAATGAGATGGTTACTGGTTTTGGCCAGCGCAGTCATTCTGGCTGTGATCCTCATGGGAAGTATATTACCTAGTAACCCTATTAGCCCAAAAGTTACAGCTCAATCTACTACTGCAAAGATCTATTTTGTTGATATAGGACAAGGTGCAGGTACATTGATTGTTTCACCAACTGGAAAAACTTTACTAGTTGATGGTGGGCCTAATGGAGGTGGAACTACTAAATTAATCCCCTTACTAAATACTCTTGGCATTAGTACTATAGATTTTACTGTAGTCACTCACTATCATATAGATCATATTGTTGGTGTAACAGAAGTATTAAATGCAAATCGTGTTGCTGGTATTGCTTATGACAACGGCGATGGAGTAAATGTTGTTCCTCCTGTCCCAGGTGGTACACAAACAGCTTATAATAACTATAAGACTGCTACCAATCGTCAAGGAGTTACTCGCCAACAAATTACACCTGGAACAGTAATTGATTTAGGTGGGGGAATGCGGGCTACTTGTGTTGCTGCTGGTGGAAACCTCCAAAGCGGAGGTTCAGTCTTAATTAATACAGATGATATTAATGGTCAAAGTATTGGGTTACTTATTGAATATAATAATTTTGACTACTTAGTAGCTGGCGACTTAACAGGTGCTGGTTCAACCTCAACTGCTCGTGGGGCAGATGTAGAATCATTTGTTGGGCAACAAGTAGGCGATGTTGATGTAATCCAACTTAGTCACCATGGTAGTACAACCTCTAGTAATCAACGCTTACTTACTGCGGCTAAAGCTGAAGTTGCTTTTGCTCAAATAGGTGAGACTAATACTTTTGGTCATCCTAACAGAGAAGTTGTCAACCGTTATTTAAATACTCCTACTACTACTGGCAGCGTATTTAATGGCACAGGTGTTCCTGCCCCAGGGTCATTCCCAATATTCTTCCAAACCCAAGCTAGTCCTCCTGCTGATACTCGTACCACTGTACAAGGTGTTAGTGGTGCTGCTTTTGGTAATGGTGGTAATGGAACCATTATGCTAGAAACTAATGGTATGACCAATTATACCATTAGAAGCTTTGATGATAATGGTGTAAGAATTCCTGCTGCACAATATACCTATAATATTGATACAGCTTCTAATGGCGTTACCACAGACTTTAAGCCTACAGTAATTCCCAGTGTTAACCCTACTGTACCACTTTCTACAGACGCAGGTGTAGTAACTGCCCTAGTTAATGATAGAGAATCACCTATTAGCAATGTTACACTAAATTTTAGTCTTAATGGTACCGCTCAAACACCGCTTAATATGACTTTGGTAAGCGGTAATATGTACCAAGCAACTATTCCTGCTCAACCAAATGGTACTAGGGTAGATTACAGTGTGGCAGCTACTGCTGGCGGTCAAACCACTAGTTATAGTGATGGTTATTTTTCAGGCACTACTCCAATTGCTAACTTAAAAGCACTTAATGCTAATGGAGAGCCACTTTATATAGATTATGCTGCTCGGATCCAACCCACTATCACTGCTGGTACAGGGATATATTCTACTTCTGGGGCAAATAATGATTATGCACAAGACGCTACAGGGGGGATTAATATTTCTCGTACTACACAACCAAGTACACCAGCAATTCAGCCCACTTCTACTGGACAAATAGCTGAAATTCGTGGTCGTATTGGAATGCTAGATGGCATCTTCCGCATAGAAGTTACTCCAAGGTTTGCTGAAACTACTTCTCCTTTTGGTATTACAATTATAAGCTCTGGCAATACTGTTACTCCAAATTCTAGAACAATTGCGACACTTAATGCTAATCCTGAAGCTTCAGAAGGTCAGTTAGTCTCTATCGCTAATGTTACAGTGGTGAGTGGAACAATTCCTCCTGCACCAGCATCAGCAGATGGTTTTTTAACTGTTACTGATGGTACTGGGACATTTATGCTTAAGGTTGATAAAGATACTAATGTTCCTGGTTTAGCTACACCATCAGGAGCGTTTACTTTAATAGGTATTGTCCAACAGGATGATCCTCTGCGACCTTTTACTGCTATGTATAGCGTTGCTCCACGTAATCGCACAGACTTGGGTGCACCAGATCCAGGCGCGACTATTCTACCAATTGGTGATGCTCGTATTGATATGGTAGATAATACTAATGGTACGCCTCCAACAGACTTTATCCCAGACCTTATTGGTCAACAAGTTAAAGTTCGTGGTGTTGTTACTTCAATAGATTTTCGTGGTGGTGCTGGTGTTGAGTACTACATACAAGACTCAACTGGCGGTATTGATATTTTTAGTTCAGCTACAGATTTTGGGCCGTTTAATATTGGTGATAGCGTAGAGGCTTTTGGCGCGCTAACACAATTTAATGGTCTAACAGAAATCGTTCCTAGTGCAGCACAAACAAGCTTTATGCTATTGCCTCCAGGTACAATTGCTCCTATAACTCCACAAGTTGTCACTCTTTCACAGCTTGCTAATGGTGTTGGCGAAGCTTTGGAAGGCAGACTTATTCGTATTAATAACGTGACCATTACTAGTGGTACTTTCCCACCAACGGGTACTAGTAGCAATATAACCATTAGTGATTCTACAGGCTCAGGTACTTTAAGAGTTGATAGTGATACTAATATTGATGGTACACCTACACCAACAGGGACATTTTCAATAATTGGTTTAGCTTCACAATTTGATAGTACTAGTGTATTTGATAGCGGCTATCAAATACTCCCACGTTCTACTACAGATATTACTACTGGTGGTGCTGCTTCATCAATTACCATTACACCTTCACCAGTTAATTTTGGGACAGTAAACACTGGTATGAGTGCTATGTCGGTGATAAACATCAACAATACTAGCCCTAGTACAGTAACATTGACTATCCCATTTACTATTACTGGTACAGATGCTAATCAATTTACTGTTGGTGCACCTACAAGTACTACAATTACAGGAAATTCTTCTACTACTGCAACAGTGATATTTACTCCTACTAGTGCAGGTGCTAAGACAGCTAGCTTAAATGTTTCTAGTACTGGCGGAGGCGCAACAGTTGCTTTAACAGGAACAGGACAAGCTGTTACAAGTCTTAACACTGCTTTAGTAATTAGTGAGTTCCGTTTCCGTGGCCCAAGCGGGGGCAATGATGAGTTTACTGAAATTTATAACAACACAGATAGTCCAGTAAGTATTGGCGGTATGCAGCTTAGAGGCTCAAACAATGCTGGTACAACTAGTGTACGTGCAACGATTGCTGCTGGTGTAACCTTACCAGCTAGATCACACTTCTTGTTTACTAATAATGGGGCTGCTGGTTATAGTGGTACTGTACCAGGAAATCAAACTTACGGTACAGGCATTACTGATGATGGTGGTATTGCTATTACTATGCCTACTGGGCCAACTACCTTTATGATTCTTGATCAAGTAGGGCTTAGTGCAGGGTCTGCTTTTAAGGAAGGTACAACCTTAGCCTCTCTAACCACTAACACAAATCGTAGTTATGAGCGTAAACCAGGTGGTGGTAGTGGTAGCACATTAGACACTAATAATAATGCTATTGACTTTGCGCTAATCACTCCTAGCGATCCGCAAAACTTAGCTAGCGCGCCGGTTCCGTCTTTACAAGTTTCACCAACAACAATTAATTTTGGGACAGTGGCTGTTAATGCTAGTGCTACTATGAATGTCACTGTTACAAATGCTGGTACTGGTACAGTTACCCTAACTCCACCATTTACATTTACTGGTACAGATAGTACACAATTTTCTGCTATGGCACCAAAAGTAACTACTTTAGGGCCAAATTCTTCTACTACTGTAACACTAGTGTTTCTTCCAGCAACATCTGGTAATAAGACTGCAACAGTTAATATTACTAGTAGTGGTGGTTCAGGGGCTGTGAGTGTGATGGGTAGTGGTTCTATTGCTGGTGCAGGTTTAAGCTCCAAGCTCTATTTTGCAGATACTCTTAATAATCGGGTACAGATTTATGATCCTGCTACAGGGGTATTTACAGCTTTTGGCGTACCAGGTGCTACTCCACCAAGCTTAAATCAACCTCAAGGTGCTACTTCTAATGCTAACACTGGAGAGATTTATGTTGCAGATACAGGTAATAATTCTGTGAAAATGTTTAGCTCAACAGGAACATTTATCAAGGTTATTGCTGGCCCAGGTACTGCTCCAGGACTAGTAAACGCTCCAGAAGGAGTAGCTTTTGATAATATTCAAAATATTCTCTATATAGCAGATACTGGAAATAATCGTATCCTTAAGTTTAGTTCTACTGGAACATATATGGGTCTAGTTGCTCAAGCTGGCGTTGCTCCAGGAGCAGTTAATCAGCCTCAAGGTATCGCTTTAGATAATGGGGGCAGCCTTTATGTTGCTGATACTTTGAACAACCGAATTCAGAAATTCTCTTCAACAGGACAATTCTTAATGGTATTTGCTGGCTTAGGTGTTACACCAGGTCTAGTAAATCAACCTAAGGGTGTAGCTGTTAATCCTACATCTGGCGATATAATAGTGGCAGATAGTGGTAACAACCGTGTACAACGCTTTAGTAGTACTGGGACATTCCTCTCAATGCTAGCAACTGCTGGAACTGGTCTAAACCAAGTTAATCGTCCAGAGGGTGTAAGAGTTAATAATAACAATGGTGCTGTGATAGTTGCTGATACTGGTAATAATCGTGTCATAGATATTACCAATCAATTGATGTTTGGTGCCTCAGGACGTGGTAGTGGTAGCACTAACACAGGGTTCTTCTCAGGGCCTACAGGCATTCAATAAACCTCTATCTCTATCAAAGTTAATATAGTAAATTATTTAGCCGCCAAGTTTATTATTTGGCGGCTAAGTTTTTTCTTCTAAGCTCTTAAGTTTACTCA
>JAHFUF010000229.1 GCA_023265235.1 Blastocatellia bacterium | reverse complement strand
GAGCAGAATGTACAACATAAACCTCTGCTGTATCTCCTTCTATAGTTTCTATTTCCAAAAGCCCGCTTATGTCTGAAATATCTACTTGTGTTCCAGGCTCAAGACTATAGCTTTGTCGAAATTCTTCTTTTTCTGGCAAATCTTCGTATTTATGGGTTTTATGACTCTTATGGCTTTTTTCTTCTTGAAGATCAAATATATCTCCAAAAGAAACATAACCAAATGGAAAAGTCAGGCTCATTAGAATTACTAGTATTAAGCTTTTCATAGTTTTTCTCCTGTTAAGTTATATTTAATTATGTCCCCTAAAGGACTGGGTTATTACCAGATATCGCTAACGCAACTAAGGATTTATTTTTTCTTTAGAACCAATGAGTTAGCGTAGCAAATTCCAAGAATAATTATTTACATTCTGAAGAAGATTTTTTGTAACCCTTAAGCAAAGTTACTGCACCAGTAAAGGTAGAAAGTTTTATTTGTGTCTGTCCATCACCGTAACGACCAATAATGCTTTCCTGACCATGCTTTACAACATTTTTAGAATTAGGCTCAATTTTTAACTCAAGGTCTGTTTCTATTTCGCCTTTATAACAAAACATATCGGCACTAAAACCTGGAGGATTATCTTGCATAACAAGTGAAATATCTCCTGAAGTAGTCTTAAGAGAATAGCGGCCTTTAGGACGAATCGCACTTTCAACTGTTATATCTCCATTAACCGTGACCACTTGAATATCATCAGTAACGTCTCCTAGTTCTATTGAACCACTAGCACTATTTATGTCTACGCGCCCCTTAATACATTGCGCTTTAATTTCACCACTAATTGCAGATATAAGTAAATCATTCTCCAAGTTTGATATATGGGCTTCTCCACTAGAAAGAGAGAGGTTAACTAGTCCTGTAATGTTTTCAATATCAATATCTCCTGATACAGATTTACAAGCTAATTCGCCTTGTACATTTTTTACAGACACATCTCCGCTAAAGCTTGTTATACTAACTGCCCCGCTAGCATTTTCTAGAGATATATTTCCACGCCTAGTTTTAATACTTGTTCTACCTGCTTGCTCTATATGAACATCTCCTGAGGATAGGTTAAGATCCAACGCTCCTACATTAATAATATCTACATCGCCTGAAATTATTGACAGTGTAGTAGTACCCGTTATATTTTCAATCCTTAGATCTCCAGACCTTTTATCAAGAATTTCTATGTCTACACCCTTAGGCACTTTTACAGACATATCAAAACCACTATGTCGTTGCGCATATGGGGCAGAAACAATAAACTTATTACCTTCTTCTCTAAGAGTTAGCGGAATTTCATCTGCTGTTGCTTGCAGTTCTGCACGATCCCAGCCAATAACGTTTAAATTCCCAAACCGACTATCAATAACTATTTTACTTCCTTGTGCGACTTTCTTTTCTATGACCCCTAGACGGCTTGTATCGGTATTTTGTGCTAGTACAGTTTGAGAAAAACATCCCATCACTAAGAGTGCCAATATTATTAATTTGGCAAATGAATATTTAGTGCGGTTAGAAATATTTTTAGTCATAAACCTTTATCCTTCTATTAGTTACCAAAGTTTTCATTTATGGTAACAATTTCTTGCAACACTTCTACTTTTTTGGCATAAGCGGCTAACATATACTGTGCAATTACTGGATCTTTGGGGCTTTGGCGTATAGCACGGCGAGTTTGAGCTATGTTTTCATTTATTACTCGTAAAGATTTGTCAAAGCTAGCTTTTAATCCTGGTGACATTTGCTCGTAATTTTTTTGAGCATCCTTAGACAAAATCGTAATTGCAGCCAAGTATTTACCCTCAGCCTCTTTTATTAATTGTTGCGCTTGATTATTAGATCTATTTAACTTATTAGATTTAGTGATAGTTATTTTAGGTGCAGGCAAAGGTTCTAAAATAACTGGAGAAGTCTCTTCTGTTATACCATTTATTTTTGGTGTAGCTGTTGGCATAACCCCTGGTGTCGCACTAGCAACAGGATCTTTATTAACTTCTAGTTTAGAAAAGTTTTTCATCACCATAATGGTTGTTACTACTGTCACTAAAATAAGCGATGCTGCTACAAATATAGGAACAAGGTTAGGAGTGTTTAACAAACCCTTGATCAAGCCTCCTAGCCAAGACATACGTGTTTGAGGCTTTTGTATTTGTTTTTCTAACCTAGCTTCTATAGCAGAACTTAAAGTTGGACTAATAACTATATCGCGCTGATAGTTATTATAAAGGTTCTGTTCACTTTGAAGCATTTTGTATGCTTTAGAACAAGCCATACAAATAAATAAATGTGTGTCTATAGTCTGAGTTTGATGCTCATCTAGCTCACCATCAAAATATTCTTCTATTACTAGCAAGCAATCATTACATTTCATAAATCAGACTCCATATAAGGGCGAATTTTTTCTCTCATTTCCGCCCTAGCACGACGTAAATCTGTTTTAACTTTACCTAAAGAAAAGCCTGTAATTTCTACAATCTCTTCATAGCTATGATGATTAAATACCTGTAGGGTAAATACCAGTCTTTTGTCTTCATCTAAGTTGGCTAAAGCTTGTTTAATCAAAATATTAAGCTCTTTGTTTAAGAGTGCTCCTTCAGGCAAGGCTTGTTTGTCCTTAAAATTATCTGCTCCAGCATCTTCTAGTGTTAGGTTTTGCTTACTTCGTCTTGTCCTTAAGGATTCTCTAGTAACGTTTTTAGCTATGCTAAAGAGCCAAGTAGAGAATTTTGTTTCTGCCCAAAAGCTTTTATCAAAACCCTTAAAAGCTCTAACAAAAGTTTCTTGAGTTAAATCTTCTGCTAAGTCTTGATGACCTACCATATCATAAATAAAGCTAATAATTGGACGACCATAGCGTTCAAAAACTTGATGAAAAGCCTCCTTATCGCCAGATTGGACGCGTTCTACAAGTTCTTCAGAACTGTTTGATAGAGTTCCAGTCTTAGTTTTAGACTGGCCTGTTAATCCCATAATGTCCATTGTTATTTGCTTAATTTTAAGTTTTGTAGGTTAATGACAAATAGCACAAAAAAGTTTCACTTCTAGCTAAAAACTTTTCCGGTTTTATTTACTCTATTTTTAGGAGGTGTTTTGTTATGTATCCTTTTGATCCCATAGAATCTCTAGCAAATCTACGGCATGAATTTGGAGAGCATGGAGGAGTAAACCTATCTATAGAAGCTAGCTCTACTTTTACTGTAATGCAAGCCACCACCCTACCAGCAATTTTTCAAGGGCAAAGTAGCCCTGAAAAAGGCGGATGTTATTTGTATGGTAGACATTACAACCCAACAGTCTATGTATTAGGAAAACAATTAGCCGCTTTAGAAGGAGCACAATCAGCTTATTGTTGTGCTAGTGGAATGAGTGCTATTGCAGCAACCATTTTGCAATTAGCCAATGCTGGCGATCATGTAATAGCTAATAATGCAGTTTATGGTGGTACATTTGCGTTACTAAAAGACTATTTACCACTAAAAACAGGGTTAAAGGTTTCTTTTGTTGATACTTCTGATTTAACCGCCGTCCAAGCAGCAATGACAAAACAAACAAAGCTTATTTTTGTAGAAACAATGTCTAACCCTACTTTATCTGTAGCAAATATTCCTAAGCTAGCAGAAATAGCTCATAGCTATGACGCGAAACTAGTTGTGGATAATACATTTTGCCCTCTAGTAGTTTCACCCCTACAACTAGGCGCGGACATAGTTATTCATAGTTTAACTAAATTTATCAATGGCACATCAGACATAATTGCTGGTGCTATTTGTGGTTCAACAGAATTTATTGCTAGTTTAATGGATTTGCATTTAGGATCTTTGATGTTACTTGGCCCAACTATGGATCCAAAAGTTGCTTGTGAAATCAGTTTAAGGCTACCTCATTTAGCTTTAAGAATGAAAGAACACAGTCAGCGTGCTTTAACATTTGCCCAACGATTAAAACAAATGGGTTTTGATATAATTTATCCTGGTTTAGTAGAGCATCCAGATCACAACTTACTGAAAAATATAGGTAATCCAGAATTTGGATTTGGAGGGCTTTTCTCTCTAGATTTAGAAACAGCACAAAGGGCTAATCAGTTTATTGAATACCTACAAAACCAAAAGATGTTTGGGTTTATGGCTGTAAGTTTGGGCTATTTTGAAACCCTAATGACTTGTCCTTCTACTACTACTTCTAGCGAAATGTCTAGCGAAGACTTAAAAAAAGCTGCTATTTCTCCAGGCTTAGTTAGAATGTCTATTGGTTATACTGGCAGTCTAGAACAGCGTTGGCAACAATTAGAAAGTGCGATTTATGAACTTGGAGTAATCAATCTTGCTTCAAAGTCCTCATAGCATACTTGACTCTAGTCCATTATTAATCTATGTATGTTTTTAGCCTACAGTTTAAAAAACATAGATTAATAAATCGCTAAAAAGACAAAGCTAAATGAAAAAATATTTGCGCTATCTAGTTATTTTTACAAGCATTATAGTTCTTAGCTATAACATTTGGAGTGCAAGTGGTCGTAAGTCTCCACCATCTACTTTTCAAGAAACTTGCTCAACAGAACAAGAAGTCTTTGGAACTAATTCAGGACGAGGAAATTTAATTGGCATCCAACCTAAACTATCTCCTATAGATTTTACTAGCGAAACAAGTTTTTTTAATGCAATAGATGACTATTTAAGAGAGGCACAACGAGTTAATTTTTTTACAGATCGCAGTGTAGTAGTTTTTCCTGAATACATAGGCACTTGGCTAGTAGCAGTAGATGAAAAAGAAGCTGTTTATACCGCCTCTAAACTTCAAGAAGCTATGGAAATAATGGTTAATAGCAATCTAGGAAATTTTCTTATCTCCTATGCAACTGCTCCAAACGTAAAAAATAAAACCGCCTATAGCCTCTTTATGATGAAATCACAACAAATGGCAGCTATTTACCACCGTACTTTTTCTAGATTAGCTAATAAATATCAAGTAACGATTGTTGCAGGCTCAATAATTTTACCTAATCCACAAATCAAGAATAATCAATTAATCACTGGCTCAGGGGATTTATACAATGTAACAGTAATTTATCAGCCAAAAGGAACCCCTTATCCTCAAATAATTAAAAAAGTCTTTCTAACCTCTGATGAAGAGCCTTTTACCACTGCTGGCAAGTTAACAGAAACCCCTATTTTCCCTTTACCAATAGGAAATACTGCTATACTAATTTGTACAGATTCTTGGTTTCCTGAAACCTATGAACATTTAGAAAATACAGAGGTAATAATTGTTCCTTCCTATTCAAAGGAAAATTCTTGGTCACAAGGTTGGCAAGGATATAGTGATTATAGTGTGCCAAATAATGTAGAAAAAAAAGATATAGGAACTCTCACCCAAGAACAAGCTTGGTTAAAATATAGCCTAGCTGAGCGAATTAAAACCACAAAAGCTAAAGTAGGAATGAGTGTATTTTTACGTGGTCAGTTTTGGGAGTTAGGCTCAGATGGCTTTCCTATTTTGGTTAAAGATGGAAAAGCGATTCAAGGATTACGAGTAAGAGGAGCAAGTATTACTTGTTTATGGCTTTAATTAATAAACTATTTTAGATAATGTAGCGGGTTACTTATGAAAACACATTTTCAGATATGGAAAACCTTTTTAGAATATTTTAAGACATTAAGTACTTGTGGATTTTTATTTTTTATACTTTTGTCTAGTTGTGAAAATGTTCCTCTTGGACTGCCTGGAAATCCAATCTCTCAAGCTCAAGAAGCAATAGATGGACAAAAAAAAGCTATGAATAAAATGACTAATTTTTCTAAAAAAGAACTGATTGCAAACAAAAATGAAGTAAATAACCTACTTAACAAAGCCGAACCGTTTCTAGGGCGTAAAGCTAATGAACTAGAAAAAACGGAATTACTTTTAACCCAAGACTATTTGAAAAAATCTCAAGCTGCGTTACGGCTTTGTCTTGATGAACGCACCAAAGCAGGAAAAGACACTACAACGAGCGAAATAAACATAGCAATGAGTCAAGCAGGTGAGTTTATAAGTAAAGCAGAACAAGAGTTTAACCAGTTTAAGAGCAAACAGCCTGATTCTAATGACTAAGCATAATTTTCTAGGGGTATTCAATTACTCCACAAATAGCCACGGTAACCTCTTTAATTCTCTTTAACAGTATTTTAGAACTTTTGTAGCTAACAAAAGTCTCATTTCAAGCCGCGCAAAGTATAACGAATACAGAACATCGCTACACCATCAAGTATTATTACTTGTCTTTCGCTCATTTTAGAAAGAGTTAGGGAAAGAGCAAAAAGCACAATATATTGTGGTCAAGTTAGAAACAATTGTGTATTTCATCAAAATTGCTGATAAATCCCTTTCAATTATCTGGACGTATAAACTTCTAGGTATTATATTAACTATATTTTTTAGCCTATGAATTCAGCAATTCTCCCTTTCTCATTTAGAAATGAACGAAAGACCAGTTATTAGTCTACTGAGGAACATAGACCTCGATATTTCTTGTAAAGTCACCAAACCCATTGCCATCTTTGGACATACGCCACTGAAAATTATAGTTGCCAGTAGGGTAAGGTACTATCACTGTGAAGGTAAAAGTAACTTCAGAATTAGGAGCTACCGAAAATGGAAGCGGAACGGTAGAACGTCCCCAAATGCGATTGAGGGTAGGATTTTCTGACTGTAGCCTATACCCTGCATCTGATGTCCAGGTTGTAGTACCTACATTACGCATGCGTATACTAACTGTTACTACTTGTGTACCAATGCTTCCTGGCACTGACTGAGACACAAATAGAGCAGCATCTGGTGGCATTGCAGCATCTTGTGTTACGGTAAAAGTTTGATTAGCAACCGTGATTGTACCTATTCGAGAACTACCATTATCATTAGCTGTAACAGAATATTCCACTATGCCATTGCCATTGCCAATACTACTTTTAATTATACTAATCCAAGCAACATTGCTAGTGGCTATCCAGCTACAGCTACGATAATTTGGAGAAGTATAAACATTTATCAAACCATTGCCACCATTAATATTAACAGCATAACTTGTGGGAGAGATTGAGTAAGTACAAGGTAAACTTTGCCCGTTTTGTGTAACAGTGAAAGTTTGACTAGCAATTGTCATTGTCCCAGAACGTGAGCTAGTGCTGGAATTAGGTGCTACTGAGTATGAAACAGTGCCATTACCATTGCCGCTACTGCCAGAGGTAATAGTAATCCAGGATATATTGCTAGTAGCTGTCCAAGGACAGCCAGAGTTAGCTGTTACAGTTACTGTGCCATTAGCACTATTAGCAGAGAATGTTGCACTTGTGGGAGAGATTGAGTAAGTACAAACTGGTGGGCTTTGCCCGTTTTGTGTAACAGTGAAAGTTTGACTAGCAATTGCCATTGTCCCAGAACGTGAGCTAGTGCTGGAATTAGGTGCTACTGAGTATGAAACAGTGCCATTACCATTGCCGCTACTGCCAGAGGTAATAGTAATCCAGGATATATTGCTAGTAGCTGT
>JAHFUF010000228.1 GCA_023265235.1 Blastocatellia bacterium | reverse complement strand
TCCATTCTTTATCAAAGAAGTCACCATTTCCAAAACCAGGAAAAGCATTAACTGGTTGAAGATAACTTTGACCATTGGTATTAGAACGATAAACTTGAAGCCCAGTACCATTAAACTGAAGAGTAGCTAGAAAAACTGTTCCAGTAGTAGTATTTACAGCTAATAATGGGTCTCCAGCATCTCCACTAGCATTATCTGGTAAAGCTCCAATATCACTAAAAGAAGTACCACCGTTACTGGAGAAACCAACACCTGTAAAATGTGAGTTTGAGCCATTAAAAGAACCTGAATCATTCCAGCTAGCAATTACATTATTGCCGCTTCCTAGAGCTATAGAAGTTTCGCTTTGTGTATTTTGTGCGCCGTCACCTGAAGGATTATTAACTAGAACATTACCAATGGCTGCCAAAGGTTCTATTCCATCATCAGGAAAAGCAATTGCAAGAGGTAACACAGCATCTTGTCTAGGAGGTATTACACCTCTTATCTCACCATTATTGCCATTAGCTAAGGTTTTGCCATCGCCACCTTTCCCTGGTTCGGCTTTTCTACCAAACATAAGTTCTAGTCTAGAACGAGCAGCACCTGATAACTGGTCAAATGCAATTGGATCGTTATATAAAGGTCTTAAAGATTCATCAACCTCTTTACCTTCAACACCACGTTTTGGATGTTTTTTGGCTATGCCAGAATCTTGCGTATTAGTTGCAAGATTAGGTGACCCTGCACTGTAACTACTATTGCTTGATACTAAAAGCGATGTACTTAATATCAAACATATCATTAGGGAAAACCCTAACAACACTTTCTTCATAATTTCCTCCTCATAGAGTTTATTGTAAGTTTTGAGTATTGAGACAATAAAATAGCTGGTACTTAAAACTGCGTATTAATCGCTAGCTTTACCTATGCTGTTTTAAAACACTGTTTTGAACATTAAATTGTAAGTGAGCTTTTTATATTAACTAAAAATTAATGAAAAACCAACTTAAACCTGACTAAAAAATTAGTATTTTTCAATAAAACACATTTGACCAAACAACAATTTAAGACCAAATACTTTATAAATAATGTCTACACTATCAAATAGTTAGGCTATTTTTTTTCAGCATGTACCAAAATATATTCTATTAAACCATGTTGGTAGGCTTGAAAAAGTATTATATCAATAATAAAACCTAGTCTTCCTGCTACAAAACCTCTGATTTTTGCTAATTCAGCCTTTACTTCTGGGCGTTTTTGCTCGTAATAATACCCGGGAATGGTTAGTGCCCCAACTTCTTTAATGTCAATATTCTTAAAACCTGCTTTAGCTAATCGTTCCCCATAAGTTTTACTAGAGTAAACATTTTCTTTTGGAACTTGCCAAAGAGAAACAACTGCTGTAAGTAGAGTTTTTTCAATAACATTTTTTGGCTCGCGTTTTAAGGTATAATCAGCTATTCCTATTACACCTCCTGGTTTTAGTACTCTATAAGCTTCTCCAAAAAATTTGTCTCTAGTATCAAAATGCTCTGGGGCTTCAATACTCATAACATTAGTAAAAGTCTCGTTTTCAAAAGGTATTTGTGTTGCACTACCATGATGGAAGCGTACTTGTTCACCACAATTATTTTTTGCTGCTCGGTCACGGGCAATTTCTACGTGTTTCCAAGTTACATCTAAACCATCTATTTGACGTGGATTAAATTTTTGCAAAATATAAACATCTTGAGTACCCATCCCAAAACCAATATCTAATAAGTGGCTATCTTTGTTAACTCCAGCAAGGCTAGCAATTCTATGTACCATATTCTCTGCTGCTTCTAAATAAGTTTTAAGGCCATTTTCCCAAAGCCCAAAATTTAAATAGCCATTATGAAAATCTCCAAACCCATCTACACTAGAGCCGTAGAAAGACTCTACTTTACTCTCATGAGTCTTTTTATCCCAAAGTTTTTGTTGTGGTGTACTCACTTAATCTTTCTCCATTACTGTAAAATTACTGAATATATTAGTATTGAGCTATTTATTTTATTGCAATAAATGCCCTACAATGAGCTTAATCTAAGTTAATTAAATTATTATTTGGCAGAATTTAGTTGATAGAAAATAAACAGATTATTATGCCTTCAAAAACAGTTTTTTCCAAGAAGATTTTCTCTACTTTTCTATCCATTTTGTTAGTTTTCATGATTTTCCCTCCCTCTTTTGCTCATGAGGAAACCAATAAGAACACAGATACAGAGGTTGCTCCATTAGGTAAACTAAATGTTCGTGCAGCAAAAACTAGTACTGTAAAAATACTAATTACATACCCAAGTACTTTAGCAAATAAAAAAGCAGTAATGGAAATTTCCCTTAGCGAACTAGCGACAAATCAACCTATTACAGGGGTAAATATCACTGCAATTTTTAATTATTTTCCTGAAACAGAGAAACTTGATGTAACTTTACCAAAACCTTTGTTTGCTAATATTTTACCAACAGAAAAAAAAGGCAGCTATTTAGGTGAAGTTATTTTCCCTCAAAAAGGCCGCTATAAACTAACATTAATAGCCTCAAAACCAGGAATTAACGCTCAAATAATTATCCCTAATATAATTATTCCAGATAAAATCCCTGAACTACTAGAAAATAAACCTCTATATAAAAACAATAATATCTATTTTATTACTCTAGGCATAGTACTTTTATTTGGTAGTTTATTAATAGGACTAGTAACAAAAAAGTACTTTAAAAACTCAGTAAAAACTTAAGGAATATTTAGCTCAATAAAATATTTAGTCCAATAAAAAGCTACACAAAACTAAAAAATGATCATTCGTTATCAGAATCAGCCTTAATTTCTAAGTCCCTCATTAAATCACTTAAAGTACTTTTAGCAATACCTAACATTTTAGCAGCATTAGTTTTTGCTCCATATGTGCGAATTCCTCCAAAATTATTTAGCGCATACTCAATATATTCACGTTTACACGCTTTAACATATTCCTCTAGAGGCAATATAGTTTTTTCTGGTGGGTTAAGGATTTTCTTTGGTAAGTCTGCTACTGTTATCTCTGAATGCTCAGAAAGCAATGCAAGAGCTTCAATAGTTAATATAAGTTCCCGCAAATCTTTCCAGGGGTATTGTTTTATTAAGTCTAGGGCTTCATTAGTAAAGGTTTTTTGGAAATTATTTATTCTTAAAACCCGTTGTATTAGACTAGGTATTTGCTCTCTACGTTCATTTATAGGCACTTGATCTATTGATAACACTTTTATTTGATAATAAAGCTCGGTTAATAAATCCTTTTCTAATAATGGTAGGAAAGCAGTGTCTTTATTTTTTATATTAACCGGCTCTACCTTATTAATTTTTGAAATACGCGCAGGTAAGTCTACTACTGCTATTGTTTGTTTTTCGCTTAATACATCAACAGCCTCAACAACAGAAATAAGCTCTCGAATATTCCCTGGCCAATTATAGCCTTGCATTACTTCTATAGCTTGCTCGCTAAAGGTTTTATTGGATTCACGTCTAGTTAAAGTATATTGAATTAATTTTTGGATATCCAAAAGTCGCTCTCTTAAAGGTGGTAGAGTAATTTCTATTCGTGAAATTCTATAGTAAAGATCTTGGAGAAATTGCCCTTTGTTAACCAAATCCTTAAGATCCTCATTACAAGCACATATTAGCCAAAAAATTGATCTTTGTGGCTCTTTAGTATCCCCTACACGATAAAATTCTCCACTATCAAGAACGCGTAAAAGTTTGCTTTGTATTTCTAAAGGACATTTATGTATCTCATCTAAAAATAATGTTCCACCACTTGCAATACTAAGAAAACCAAGTTTATTTTCTTTAGCGTCAGTAAAAGCACCTGCTTTATGCCCAAAAAGCTCAGACTCAACTATACTAGGAGAAATAGAAGAAATATTAATTGCTACAAAAGGAAAGCTTTCTGGTTTATTGGCTGTATAATATTTATGCCCAGCACGAGCAAATAATTCCTTACCTGTACCTGTTTCTCCTTGTAATAAAATAGGAACAATCAAGCTATTTTTTTTATTAGCTTGTACGTTTGACTCAAACCAATAATGATTATTTGTTGCTACTTTTTGCAATATTTCATAGGCTTTTTGTAAGTCTTTATTATCGCTTTTTATTGGGGATAAACCTGAGAAAAATTTGTCTTGTTGGTGTTTTACTAATGCTTTACTTTGTTCTTCAGAAGTCTTTACAGTTACTAAACTCTTTGCACTTCGTAGGGATAAATAAATGTAGTTGCTTATAGCAGTAACAAAGTAAAAGTCTATGCTAGAAAAACTTCTCATCCTAGAAATACTATCAATATAAATTAGCCCAATTGTGTTATCAGCTGTAGGCCCAAGAGGACAAGCAATGACAGAACGAATATTATTTAGCACCACACTTTCTGCTTTATTTAACTCAGGATCAATATTTATATCCTGTAACAATAACTGTTCGCCGCTTAAAACTCTTTTTATAATGCTACTGCTTACTCCCCAGCTTTTTTCATCTCTATCTAAATCTATTTTTTGATCATTTTCTTTATAATGGTAAACCTTATTAGTAAATTGAACTTTTCCTGTTAAACTGAATTTGGTTTTTTTATTAACAAAAATAGTTTTACTCTTTTTATTAAAATCGACTAACCCAATTAAACAGCGTAAAAATCCATCTGGTTTAAATTTATTAATTATTACTTTTAGAGACTCGTTTAATATAGATTCTGAGTCTGTTTGTTGACAAATTATTAACCCAAGTTGATAAATATCTTTTAATAGTTGTTCTAACTTTTCTGGAACTATTTTTGTTAAAGATAAATCTACATTATCGATATTATTTTCCATAACTATATATTATAAAAATTAAGCCTTAAATTTATTTAAAAAGTTTAACCTTGACATTTTATTGGCTTATCCACATACTAAACGCCGTTAACAAAATCTACATATTAAAAATACCATGGGCATCAAAGAGCGTCGAGAAAGACAAAAAGAAGTTTTAAGGGAAGAAATTTTAGATGCTGCAAGAGAACTTTTTGCCAAAGAAGGCTATGAAAGTGTTTCTATGCGTAAAGTAGCAGAAAAAATTGAATACTCCCCTACCACTATTTATCTTTATTTCAAAGATAAATCTGACTTGCTTTATTCAGTATGTGAAGAAACTTTTGAGAAATTGTTACATAGTTTTGAAGAAATCGCTAAACAATGTAGTGATCCTGTAGAATGTCTAGAAATAGGACTGCGTAACTATATTAAATTTGGTCTCACACACCCTAATCACTACAAAGTAGCTTTTATGTCTCGCCCAGAAGACCTATCACTAGAAGATATAAGTAGATTTATCTCGCCTGATTCTATGGGAACACAAGCTTATTCTTTTTTACGAGATATTGTGGCAAATTGTATTAAACAAAAAAAATTCAAAGAAGCTGACCCAGAGCTTGTAGCCCAAAGTCTTTGGGCTACGTCTCATGGGATAGTATCACTACTTGTTGTTAAGTGTCATTTTCCTTGGGTAGAAAAAGAAAAGCTTATTGATCACACTATTAAAAGTATGTTTAATAGCCTAAAAATGTAACAGGAAAGAATAGAAAACAAGTTAATTTTGGAAAACGCGTTGGGCGACTCTTTCTAAAACTTCTCCACTCCAAACTCTGCTTGCACCAAGTAAGGCTTCTATATCATTAACAAAATCTATTTCCTCTACATATTCTGTGTAGGTTTTTGTTAAAAAAAGCCCTTTATTTTCTTTTTGATAATCAACAAACCCTCCACCAGTACTAGCTCTACCAAATTGTTCTTCTTCCTTAAACCCTTCAATTATTCCTGGTTTAGGTTCTTCACGAAAATTATAAATTAACGCACTACAGTTTAATGCTTCGTCTTTTGGTATATATTCAAAATACACTTCTAAATCGCCTACTGATGCGCCACCAACATTATTTTCATTTAACCCGGGGCTATCAATATGTTGCATCATAAAGAATTTTTTTAGAATTAATATTGCTTCTTCTCTAGTCATTAAAAATCTTCTCCCTAATATAAAATTTGCGATTTAGAGTTGGTTGGCCAACCCTAAATCGCAAATTCAAAAATCTTAATTAAAAGTTTTTAGAAGTTATCACTTAACCAAGCAAATTAAAATGCTTCACGACGACTTAAGTAAGTATTATTGAAGTCGTGGACATCACTAAATTGGGTAAATCTAATCACTTTAGCATCTTTACCAGCACTTCTATCACCATTAAATAAGCCTTTAAAAGCACCTAATCCAAAGAGAACAGGCACTGGATCAGCGCGATTTACATAGTGAACATATTTTGGCCCATCTGGGTAAGAACCAGCAGCAGCACCAAAGGTTTCAACTTTAACATTCTTAAGTGTGCTCTCTGCTTGACTCTTGGACATTCCACCTTCAATCATTAGCCTACGTTTAACATCTGAAAGTGCTCGGCTTAAAATCAAGCCACCTTGACTATGCCCCATTAGTTGAACTTCGCGCCCTGCTTTAATTTCGTTATAAACTGCATCAGCTACAGCATTAACGGCTGGATTATTACCTAAGTCTGCTTTATCGCCCAAAGACTGTGCTAAGTCTTTAAGCATTCCTTCGGTTGAGTTATGAATACCAATAACACTAGAGCCTGTACGATTAGCTATTGCTTGCATGCTGTTAGCTTGGCCACTTTTTTCTGTATTAATACCATTAACATAAATTATTGTTTTTCCATTGGGTGTAGTGCCATTATTTGGTTTTACAGAAGGAATGTCACTAAGAAGAGTATTACTTGGGTAAGCTTTACCAGCTGCACCAATAAATTTTCCATCATAAGCTTTGTCTGCTTGTCCTTCAGGTAAAGCAACTGGCCCGGCGGCTCTCCAAGTGCTAGGAGCCAACTTGCTAAAAGCACCAGTACTTCTAATATCTATTCCGCTACGTGCTGCAACCAAGTTTTCACTGCCAGCAGGGGCGCGACGTATTGATTGGGGGTTCATTGGTGATTCTTGTGGAGCTTGGGCAATACTATAAGCATTTTTAACTGAGGCTGTTTTTGCTTGTTCTGCGTCATTTGACTGATTAATATTTTGTAAATCAGCTACTTGACTAGCACTAGTATCAGTGATTTTCATAAAATCTCCTTTTAAGACTGTACTTTATTTATTTGATCAAATCTATAAATGTTCTAAATGTTCTACTGGCAATATTATGTGGGTTTGCCTCTATATTATCGTCGCAAAAACTTAGCTGTTGCTTAAGAAACTAACTAGATTTCCTGATAATAAATTATTTTGTTGATTATAAAATATTGAGCTTTCTGGATTTTTACGATTACTAAGTTTTTACCTATAGAAAAAAGCCTTGCATGTTACCAATACCGTCGCCAATTTAAGATGTAGTTGTGGTTGCTTTGTGCAAATGAATACGTCCTAGACTCCCAACTGTCTCACTTATCTGTTGCATTAAAATAGGAACAGGTTTTTCCAACAGCAATTTTAATGTTTCTTTGGCATATTTTAAGCCTCTAAAGTAGGATTTCAAGTCTAAGATTCCAACGATTGTT
>JAHFUF010000227.1 GCA_023265235.1 Blastocatellia bacterium | reverse complement strand
AAGCAGCTTTTTTCAGAGCAGAAAATCTCTGATAGGACACATCCTTGAGCAGAGTGTTCAAGTTTAACGAAAGTATAGAAAGTTGACCAGATGCCTGAAGTGAAAGAATGTTTCTTTGTTTTGGAAAGTTGAAACCATATTTTGGGGATTTCAAAGTTCCAATAATACCTTCGGTTTTGCCACGCTCGCTTTTGAGAGTTTGGCGGTCTTGGCCTGACACATTCCATTGTGCGTTGCCTTTGGGTTGAATACCTATTTTTTGTACTCCTTCTTTGCTCAATTGCTTTATCGTATTTGATGAGTGACCGCCTCGGTCGTATATTAATAATTGTGGTGTCGATGGTTGTCCAAATATCTTTCGATAGCCTGCCAAAGACTGCAATGGCATTAATGTTTCGTGTGTAGTTTCTAACATCATTGTGCCAAAGACATATCCACCTTTTATTGTATTTATTAAATATTTCAAACCAAATTCTACTACTTTTCCACTCTTGTTGCGTACTATTGCTTTTGCTTGGATAATTCCAGAGTGCAATATCTTGCCTGATGCTACTTTGTTGGTTTTTATCCAATACTGAATTTGTGGTATCAATGTTTTTGTCACTTCTACCATTTCTTTCAGTTTTTTGACTGCTGATTGTTGTAATGCTTTTACCCCAATACCTATTTCTTCTATTATTTCTTTGCTTGACTCTATCAAATCTTCTGTCTGAACAATTATTTTGTTCAATAACTCTTTTTTTTCTTCTATAGTTTTGGCAAACAAATGATGTTCTTTTACTAGCTTGAGTATTGTTTTGGCTTTCTCTTCTACTTGAGTTACTACTGTTATTGCTCCCTTTTTTAACTTTCCAAATGCTCGTAAAGATCTCTGTGCTATACCTCTTAGAATTCCTGCTTCGTTTGGATACCCTATTGGCAATTCTTGCGCCGTTGTATCTGCACTTAATACTTCTTTGTCTGCAAACCCATACTTTACTGCTTTCTTGATTATCAACGCATTGATTTCTTCTATCCCTTCTGTTCCTAGTGCTGCCATTGCTCTGGCTATGTTGGCATGGTCGCGTACTTGAAATTGAGTATGCTCTTGCCATCCTATAAATACTCGCGCTACTACACTCTCTGCTAGATATTCTTCCATTTCCCTTGAGTGAAAATGTTTTACCATCATCAGTACTAATAATGGCACATACAACAATATTGGCCAGGCTTGCCCCTTTTTCCCATCTACATTTTTGCCTGTTTTTCTCCATTGTCTTACCATCACTTCTGTTATTTCTTCCCACGGTAATGCTCGTTTTAATTGCAATAATGGATGCTCTGTTGGTACTAATATCGACACTAATTGCTTTTCTTCCCTTGAAGTCGCCTTTGCTTCCAAGGTAATATTTTTCTGTTCGTTCATGTCTTTCCTCTGACTTTGTTTTTTTCATTTCTCAAGGAAATTACACGAACTTATTAGAGAATTTCAATGAAAAAGATTTGAAATTCTCTAATCTTTCCTTTTTTTCAAATATCTTTTGCGCGACACGCTCTAGTTATGTGAGTAGACATGAGACTAGCTTTAGGATCGTCATCAATAAAAAGGTAGTATAGTTTTATCAGGAATATTACAGTATTGTGTTACTACTATGGGTTTTTTGATTTGTGGTAATAGGTAATAATACTGATAATAAAAATTTCCCTTCAGAACCCGATTAGAATTTGTGCTGATGGTAAATTGATTAGTAAACGAAGCAATGGAAACTCAATTATTAAACCGCTACCTTGAAGAATCTTCCTACCAATGTGGTTTATATGTTGTGGGATGGTTTAATTGTGATTATTGGAGTGATAATGATTATCGTAAACAGGATGCTCGGAAAATAGGTGGTAGCTATGTTAGTGTTGTACGCGATAGATTTGAGGCTCAAGCTAAAAATCTTTCTTCTCAAAATAAATTAATAATATCAATAATATTAAATATAACTCTTTAAGTAATTAAGTCACGAAATTATTTACACCTGGAAAATAAGGTAATCGTAAGTCAACTTCTAAGTATCGCCTATGAAAAGCTTTTGGGTTATTTGTACTTATCCCACATATTGGCGCAGTAGTTTTTCTTGCAAATTGGCTTTTACCTCAGGCCATTGGCTATCAATTATGCTGAAATAGACTGAATCTCGAATCCGTCCATTTTCCATAATCATATGATTGCGAAATATCCCTTCTTCTTTTGCACCTATACCAGCAAGTGCCTGTCGTGATTTTTGGTTGTTAACATCAGTTTTGAATTCTACTCGAATGCAACCTAGGGTTTCAAAAGCATGCTGGAGCATTAGATATTTAGCTTCCTTATTAACAAAGGTTCGTTGCCAGGGTTGGCCAATCCATGTCCATCCAATTTCAACATGCCGATTTGCTTTATCGATATTAGCAAAGCGTGTGCTACCCACTACCTTACTGGTGGATTTTAAGATTGTTGCAAAAGGGATTGCACTGCCTTCTGCCTGACATTTCAATGCATCTTGAATATATTTGTGCATCCTCTCAGGAGTCATGAAGTTTCCGCTTGTCCATTGCCATAACCCCAAATCGCAACCCACTTCGCACAGTTGACCAAAATGATCCATTGAAAGGGGAACCAGTTTAACATGCTCACCATCAAGTACCACTGGCTCAACCTTCATCAACCTAGGATTCCTTTGATAATCTGAATGTGTTGTCATTTCCTTTTTTCCTTTTCCTCTCTAGCCTCATTAACAGCAAAAAATTATAACAGAAGTGGTATAAACACAAGTGCCATTATTGTTCAAATAAATAGTGCCATTATCAAAAGATTTTTTGTTGAATAATACGTTTAATGCTTATAAATAGATACTAACCTTAATTTAGTATTAATCTAATGACTATAATAAAAACTATTAAGTATATTCTTAGATAACATTAGATTTCTATTTTTTGTTGCTACTATAGAAGGCCGAGTTCAGTGGCAGTTGCACATAAGGGAATAATATAATTGTTTTGTTGATAAGCATAATCTTTACGGTATTTCTCCAGCTATGGGTCGCTTATGCTCATGCACCCACATAAGCAAATTATCAAATCCCATGCCTGTTTGTTGAGGACTGATATTACAATGTCCACGTGCAACTACAAATTTTGCAATAAACAAATCCTGACTACCAGAAATCTTACTGGTAGAATCATAAACACAAACGTCACGTGCCAACACTAAAGGATCATAGGTAGTATGAATAGTTAGTACTGGATCGGAAATATGCCCTGTTGGAGTATAGTACTGGCGCATATACTCTGCTGCTTTAGCATCTGCACTGTAACGTTTTACACCACGATTGACTGCTACATCATCATCAAAACCGCTATAGATAGTATTGCGATTATCAAATGGATTTCCACCTGTTCTTTGTTGCAATTCTCTGAGAATTTCATGAAAAAAGGTTAATACCCCTGCTAATTCATTAACTGTTGCAATTTGGTAGCGTTTGGCAAACATTTCTGCTTTTTCAGGATTAGCAGTAATTGCAGTACGAATTTTTTCTGCTACAGTAGTAGTTAACTTATTATCAGTCATTAGTTTAACTGGTAAAACTATTGTATCAGGAAAGAAATAATCAAAAGTTACCAACATATCAAAAACTCTATCTTTAAGACCAACAATAGAGGGGTTAAGTGGCCCACACATAGGCATTGCACCATCATAAATATCTGGGTAACGTTCAATTGTAGAAATAGTGATAACAGCACCCATCGAATGACCAGTAACATAAGTCTCTTTTGGTTGACCATACTTAGAAGCAAAATAACGACGTAGTGATTCAGTATCTTCAATGGCTTCTTTAACTGCCCAACCCTGCCCGCTATATTCAGATTGAGCAACGGCAAAACCACGAGAGAGAAATGTTTCAACTAAAGCTTTAGTTTGAGAGTTATCCCAATTGCTTCTAGGTCTGCCTGCAACTTCATAACCGTGACAGTACATCACTAACCCTTGGTTCCATTGGACAGGTAAATCAATCCTAAAGCTAGCCCCATTGATTTGCCCAATTTCAACTTTGGCTTCAACTTTAGCTGTAGTTTTAGTGTCTTGTGTGTAACTTGCTATTACCAACATCATCACTAAAATTCCAGCTAGTGTGAGTCTGAGGATTATTTTCATTGGACAATCTCCTTTGGGTTACATTATTTTGTAAAAAGTGAAAAGCTATCGAATAAGACGATAATGTTCATTCATAAGATAACCAGCATGAAAAGGTGTTTTAATCTGGTCTAAAGCTACATTACGATAAGCAATAGCCATTTGCCTAGCTGCCCTTGTGTAAGGCATATTACCAGTAGCTGTACATAATCCTGGACAAACAACACTATTGATAGAATTAGAATTAGCCTCATTAAATTTTTTGACAGCAATTATAGAAGCGCGAAAGGCTAAATAAGCGTTTATACTATCAGATACATTCATAGGAAGGCGCATAGTTGGTGCGCTTATTAAGTAAGGGATAAAATCATTATTTGTAGGGATAATTACAGCCTGACCTATTGGTAATTCTCCATTATGTTCTCTAATTATAAGTGACTGAAGCTCTTCTTGGATTTGATAACCAAAAAACTTACTATAAACTAAGTCAATTCCTCCATCCATAAATCCAAAACTGTTTGCTGGACTTATTATTGCGTCTGCTTTCACTTCCATTATTTCGCCTTGGCTTATTTTTACATTTTCTAGTCCATCAAATGCTTTTTCCCAAGCTTCCACCATTTTTTCTTGTTTGTCTCTTAAATGATAGTTAACAGTGTTTTTTATCATAAACTTATAAGCTACGAATTATGTTATATAAACCTAAGTTTAACTGAAAAATAAATTTGTTTTATCTTCAGTAGTTGGTAAAATAAAATCATTAATATCTAAGCCGTCTTTTTCTATTTGTTCTAAGTCAACTATTCTGTTAAAAGGGATTATGCCTTGTTGAGTAAGCTTTTCTCTCATTTTGTTAGCATACCTATGAGCAAAAATTTCTTTATCTTTAGAACTTTTATTATCATGAGTTTGATAATTAGTAATAAAATCAACATTATGGCCTATTTCATGAAGCAAGGTTCTATAGAGTTGAGTAGACCTAGTTGTTTCTAGAGTAAGTATTAGCTTATAACCTCTTTTAGTTCTAATCATTTGATGACTATCTTCTTTTAGTCTTTCTAGCTCATCTACTTGGTCTGGAGTCAAGGAATTAGGCCAAAAAGGTTGCCTTTTATAGTTAGACGCTTCTAAGGTTATCGCAGCACCATCTTGATATTTACCAAGAGTTACTTGGTAAAAAAATTTACCCCAAACAGGATTTAACAATTCTTCTTTCTGGTTAGGTTGTCTAAGTAGAATATAGGTTATTCCTTCCAAGTCTTTGTCTGGAATGTGTTTTAGAACTAGAGAAATATCATCAATGGTACAGGCATGGCAAGTATCTTTGCGTGTTTTTTCTATTATAAAAGTGATTTCTTTATCACCTATCTTTTTTACAACAGCCTGGTATTTAAAATTAACTATTTTCTCCCATACAGTGGATATAACTCCACACATCGATATCACCATTTCGTTATCTTTACCATGGCCTTGTTTTTCAGTACCAATGTTACGGTTTCTTCTTGTTGCATCCCGACCATTTCTCATAATTTTACTTATTATTCCTCAAAAAAGTATTAGCGGATAAAGTAGCCTTTTACATCATTTGATCCTCTTTTGAATATTGCCATAAGGCACGATCCAATGTTCTCATATTAACAGAATTACGTTCTGCTATCTCTCTACAAAATTGCACATACTGCCACCAAAATGAAAACGAATACTGAGTAGTCTTTTCACTCATAGTAGACCATAAAGCTCTTACATCCAATATTGGGTATTGATTGAGAGCAAAGAAATGAAGAATAACCGACGCTGATGGCCACGAAACGCCATTTAGTAATGTTAGAACTTCTATTTTTGAGCGTTCTTCCTTAGCACTAAAAGACCAAGAAGTAATTTCCTTCACAAACTCATCAGAGTTTGACTCAATATGCTTTGCACTTCTTGGTGATTTCCAGTACGCAATTCTCTCTAGTTGTATTTTGTTAATATAACCTGTTTGCTGTATTTTTGGTTTTAGTTCTATAATGTCTAATTCTTCTTGAGAGCAAGCATACTTATTTGCGCATTTAAGAATCTCTGATTCTGGAAATCTCAGTTTCATTTTTTACCTTTCTATTGGCTAGTTATCTTTGGTTAGGTTCAATATTTTGATACTTTTCAAGAACGTTTTTGAATTTTTTTGTATCGAGTGGTTTCAATAGTTTTTCTGTCTTAACTGGATATTTTTCTAAGAGCTGGGATGGTCTAGTAGGTCTTTTTTCCAAGCCACCACCACAATTTGGGCAAACATTAAATAAAACGTTCTCTACACAGTCTTTGCAAAATGTACATTCAAAAGTACAAATCATTGCTTCCTTGCTGTTGTTGGGCAAAGATTTTCCACAGTTTTCGCAAATAGGTCTTATTTCAAGCATAATTATTTTGATATCCTTATTCGATAAATTCAAACTATACGTTAAAACTAATAAATAAAGCTTATGAAGCATACAAATAAAATTGAGTTTATACATCACGAAACTTCAAATATTAGACGACATTATGTAACTCAAGAAGATGTTAAGATAATGCTTTCCCGCTTACCGTCAGAATTATGGAGTCGGCTTAAGAAAATCCATTTTAAGGATGACGCTAGAGGTAATCGCACACTTGGCTATACTACTACTAGAGGACGACGTGAAGTTACTTTGTGTGCTTTACCGCATCGATTAAGCTTAAATAGAGCATTTAAGCCTAGACCTATGGCAAAAGATTTTGGTGCGCTAGACAGTAGCCAATGGCCATCTTTGGCAATTCGACGTTTTATGTTATACGACGTGTTGCTGCATGAAATAGGCCATCTTCAAATTATCCTTCCAAAAAATACGGATCCAAGACGTAAGTTTGCTGACGAAACACTGGCGCAAAGCTTTGCTGGCAGTTGGCGTAAACAATTATGGTCAAAACCTTATGAACATCCTGATCCTGTTCATAATCCTCCAAATAAAAAAGAATTGCAGACACTTTATTTGGTGGATAAAGGACTGTTAAAGAAACCCACACTATATTTGTCAGATTTTTTTGAAAGACATAAAGCTGAGTATTATGATGCATTAACAAGAGTAAGAATAACCAATGATATAGAACATTGGTTAAAAATCTTTTTGGTTGGGGTATCACAAACAGCTGCTGATAGTAAGCAGACATTTGAAAAGATTATCAAAGTTCGCCACGAGTGTGAGCAAAAAATAATGACACTTGGTAAACGAGCTAAGATAGGGCAACAATTATTATTAGAATTGTTTTCACAGCCAATTATGAACACTAATCAAATAGCGGAAAGGATTAATTCAACTCACCAAACTGCAAGTAGTTTAGCAAAGAATTTTTCTGACTTAGGTATATTGCAGGAAGACACAGGATTTAAGAGAAATCGTAGGTTTGTTTTTTCAGACTATCTTAACTTATTTGTTGATAGAAC
>JAHFUF010000226.1 GCA_023265235.1 Blastocatellia bacterium | reverse complement strand
TCTTTTTGAATGTAAATGCTCTAAACCTGATAGAATCCCAGAAACTATTTCTATTGCTCTTTGTGTTGATAAAGGGGTGTAGCTATTTTTTTCTAGCAATTGCATTAAAGTACCATCAGCCGCATATTCACTAGCAATAATTATTTGATCATTGATTATATCTGCTTCAATTATAGGTAAAACATTTGGATGCCCACTAGCTTGAACCCAAATTTGGGCTTCTCGTGCTATTTCATCAAAGTTAATGTCTCCTGTAGGCATTTTTAGAGCAACTTTTGTTGTGGTAATAGAAGTAGTTTTTTCTGCTAGCCATACTATGCCAAATGCTCCTGCACCTAGTTTGCTTATGATTTTATAGCTGCCAAGAATATCGCCAGGTTTATACATAAGATATCCATTTTCAAAAGACGTAGTTAATTTTTAATCACGGTAGATTCTATTTATTAATTAGACAAAAGTCTACTACTTAAATCTGACAAGAGAATATCCTTAAACTTAAAACAGGTATTTTAAGCGAACCGTAAAAATACTTCTTATCTCAAGAAGCGTTTAGGAATTATCTGCCAGGCTTGTCAAAGTTATCTCTAAACCTACTTGCCCAAATTCTAGAAAAATCCCATGCATTAGATGTGGATGAAAGTGGGAGTTAAACTACAGTAAGTAGTGATAAAAGAAAAAGAAGAAAGTAAGAGCTATAAGTTGAAACATAAGGAGATATTGAAGATTAAGAATTTATCAGTAAGGTACAGAAAGAAGTCTTTTTCGTAACCGTTCACGGGGGGTCTAAAACCATATAACTACTTCATAGTATAGATGTTACATCGCTTTTTGAACATTTTAAGAAACGGCTATTTTAGCCACCCTTAAGCAACTTTCAGTAATCTATAGCCGTAGCACTATACTATATATTGTGGTCATTATTTTCATAAATACTATATGACCCCGTGAACGGTTACGTTTTTTCTATGCCTTATTTTAGTTTAGACCTATTTTAATAGAAGCACACAAAACAACTTGACACTGTTAGCAAGTTTGCTCACAATGACATTACTATATATTTCTTCTACTTAAAAGCAAAATATAATTGAAAAACTAAGGGTGTAATGGATGAGGGCGAAACTACAAGTTACTAATTTGACCTCTAAGGAAAATGTGCTGGAGAAATATCTCCCTCCAGAAATAGATATAATAACAATAGGTCGGCATCCTTCTAGTTATATTTACTTGACCTCAGCGCATGTCTCTAAAGAACACGCTTTAATTATTCACGAAAATGATATATTTTTTTTAGTCGATAAAAGCTCAAATGGTACGTTAGTTAATCAAGCTAGGGTAGAAAGAGATAAAAGAATAAAATTAAATAATGGTGATACTGTTACTACTGGTGAATACCAGATGGTGTTTGTTTTAGAAGAAGATAATACGATTCAAGAATTAGCCAAACCAATGTCACAAAAAGCTGCTTCAGTTACTTCACCCGTGCCAAGTTCAGGTACAGGGCTTAGCGCAGCAGGTGGAGCACCTGCTACTACTCGGCCTATTGAGTCTTTCAGCCAAGATTCTTTACTTGATGATGATCCTATTAGCACATTTGCTTCAACCCCTACAACCTTTCAAGATGTAATTTTTGGCCTTGAACCAGGGGAAGAATCCTCTTATTTGGTTGTAGTAGGTGGAAAAAAAGATGGGCAACGAATAGAACTACGTGGGAGTACTAGCGAAGTCTTTATTGGACGTGGCCAAAATTGCCAGTTGCAAATAGAACATCCTTCTATTAGTAGTAATCATGCAAAAATTAGGATGGATTGGGCAGGTATTACAGTCTATGACCTAAATAGTCAAGCAGGGGTCTTTATCAATGGAGTACGTATTGCTAGCAGTCGAAAACTCCATAATGGCGATGAAATTTCTTTCGGCATTCCTACTAGTATGGGAGGGATAAAATTAATTCTCTATGATCGTAATTCTATTTCTAGCGACAATTGGATTGGTGTTCCTCCACCAATTAATATAAAAAATAATGAAAAAGTAGTAGAAAAAACTGCAGAAAAAACTGAAGAAAAAGATAATAAAGACAAAGGTAAAGCAGAAGAAAAATCTCTTGGAAAAGGAGCTATTGCTCCAGTCGCAGAAATTAAAAAAGAATCTCTATCAACAGAAAAAAGTGAAAATAAGTCTTTAGAAACTGATGAAGAGAAATCACCAGAGCCTGAAGCTACTTCGAGTGTTAAAGCTATGTTGGATCTGAACCGTGTTATTTATGCTGGATTAACGGTACGAGATCTGATTTTTGTTGTAATACTACTACTCTTTATGTTAGGGCTTATCATTGTTGGAGCAAGTTTCTTATAATTGTTAATTTGCAATTAGTTGTAGGGTTGTAGTGTTTTTGTTTTGAACCAAATCACAACTTTTTATTAAAAACCTTCTGTAAAAAGCACACCTTTAGATTTTGAGCAAAATCTATAATTATATAAATCAAAAGGGAATAAAATGGCAAATTTAAGTGAAAATAAAACTAGCTTAATAATAGATGCATGGGCGCAACCAGCAACTAAAGAAGCTGCTGAGAAAATGCCAGAAATAGCTCGTCTTTTTAAGCAATCTGGTTCTAGTAAACTGCTAGAAAATGGGTTGACTACTGAGCAGATTGTTGAAGCTATGGATAGGGCAGGGATTCAAAGGCTTATGCTATCGGCTTGGCATAGACCAGGACAATGGGTTCACCACAATAATGATGTATCTGCAATGGTCAATCAATACCCAGAAAGATTTTCTGGTGTGGCGGCAGTGAATTTGGAAAAACCTGTTGAAGCCGTGCGCGAGCTAGAACGTGCAGTTAAAGAACTTGGTTTCAAGGCGTTACGTGTTGTGCCTTGGCTATGGAATCGTCCTCCAAATGACAAGTTTTATTTTCCTCTTTATGTAAAATGTATCGAATTAGACATAGTGTTTTGTACTCAAGTAGGTCATACAGGCCCGCTAATGCCATCAGAAACAGGTCGCCCTATTCCTTATTTAGATGAAGTAGCTCTTATTTTTCCAGAATTAAAAATAGTTGCTGGTCATATAGGGTTTCCTTGGACAGATGAAATGATTGGCCTAGCTTGGAAACACGAAAATATATATATTGATACATCAGCATACTTACCGCGCTATTACCCGGTGCAATTACTACAATACATAAAAACTTATGGCCAAGACAAAGTATTATTTGGTACAAATTTCCCACAATTATCTTTAGAGAAATGCGTTCAACAGGTCTATGAGCTTGGTTTGCCTGAGGATGTTCAAGCTAAATTTTTAGGAAAAAACGCCCAAAGAGTTTTTAGAATAGACTAACACTTTTTTAAGAGACAACAATTTGGCTATATGCTATTTACACTCAACTATAAGTAGAGTTAAATTTAGCGTTTTCGTGCTTCCAGCCTCAGCTATTAGCTAAGTTGCTTTAGCAACGAAATTTTTCCTGCCCTAGCTAATGCGGTTGTACACACAGAAAGGAGGGAATATGTCAAAGAACAAAAACACTATGACTCCTGATCTGCTAGCTCGCTTACGTGAACAGGTTAAGTCCAACCCTCAAACGGTAACAGAAGTAATTGACCAGATTAAAGCTCCTGATGCTGCTGAATTAATTAATGAGCTTAGTTTGGAAGATGCTGCAATGACATTAATGATGTTTCCTATAGAAGAGGCTGTAGCGATTTTCAATGAGCCAAGCTGTGAACGTCGGCATGAAATAATGGAAATATTAGAAGCTGATCGGGCAGCAGAGGTGCTTAAGAAAATTTCCTCAGATGAGCGTTCTCATGTAATTCGTCGCTTAACTCCTGAAGGTCGTGCAAAACTAGTTCCTACACTGCCAGAGAATCTCCAAGATGAAATGCGAATGCTTTTACAGTTCCCTCCTACTACGGCTGGAGGGATTATGTCTACAGAGTATATGCATCTTAGTCCTGATAGTTCAGTAAGTGAAGCCATTAATCATGTTAGAGCAAATAGCAGACAAAGGTTACATATCTACTCTTGTTATGTTCTAGATGATGAAAGTAGACTACTTGGGGCAATCTCCTTAAGAGATTTGGTGATAGCAAGCCCTGGTAAGGCTGTTCAAGACGTGATGCGTAAATATCCAATTTCTGTTCATTGTTTAGATGATCAGGAAAAAGTAGCACGTATCTTGGCTAAATATAACCTATTAGCCGTTCCTGTGGTAGACGACAATAAAAAAGTACTAGGTTTCGTTACTATAGATGATGCTCTAGATGTGATTATAGAAGAACATACTGAAGATGTTCATAAACTTGGAGGTATGCAAGCCTTAGAAGAACCTTATTTAGCTAGTTCTTTGATAGATATGGTAAAAAAACGTGCAGGGTGGCTAATAATTCTTTTTATAGGAGAAATGCTTACCACAACAGCAATGGCTTATTTTGAAGACGAGTTACGAAAAGCTATTGTACTAACTTTATTTATTCCATTAATTGTTTCTAGCGGAGGTAATTCTGGTTCTCAAGCAGCTAGTTTAATAATTCGTGCTATTGCCTTAAATGAAGCAAAATTAAGTGATTGGACTAAAGTACTTTGGCGAGAAATCTGCTCAGGGCTAATGCTAGGAGGCATTTTAGGCACTATAGGGCTTTTACGCATTGCAATTTGGTCAGCCTTTTTACCTACTTATGGAGAGCATTGGTTTTTAGTAGGGATTACTTTGTTTTTCACTTTAATTGGGGTGGTATTATTAGGTACTTTAGCAGGTTCGTTACTACCTTTTGCGCTAAAACGATTAGGGCTAGATCCTGCTACTTCTTCTGCTCCTTTTGTTGCTACTATAGTTGATGTGGCTGGTTTAATAATTTACTTTACCATTGCGTCTTTGATACTACGTGGAAAATTATTGTGAAAAAATTTATTTAGAAGGCGTAGGCATATGGGAAATTAGTATAGTAATAAAGACAATAAAACCTACTGCTAGAGCAAAAAGTACCAAAAGAGCAGGTTCAATTTGCCAAAAAGGTTTATCTACTTCACCTTGTTCTTCAATTAATTGAGTTGGAAGTTTTAGGTTTCCTGTATCAAGCTTAATTAGTCCATTATTAGCATAAGAAGAGTCTTCTGAATTTTTTTTACGAGAAAATTTTTTCGTTGGTTTTTTTAGTAGGTTTGTTACAGCCATTTAATTTTCCTTAAGTATAAATATAGAGAGACTCCTATTATTACCATTGAAGATAACGCATAAGTATAACCATAACGCCACTTTAGTTCTGGCATAATATCAAAATTCATTCCATAAATACCAGCTATTAAAGTAACAGACATCAAAATAGTAGAAATTGATGTTAATCTTTTCATAACTATATTCATTCGATTGCCAGAAATAGATAAATAAACATCCATTATAGAGCTTAAGATATCACGTAAAGAATCTATAGTATCTGCTACCCTAATTGCATGGTCAAAAATATCTTGAAAATAGATATAGGTTTCTGAAGAAAAAAGTGGTTTTTCACGTCTTAGTAGCACGTTTAACACGTCTCTAAGTGGAGAAATAAAGCGGCGTAAATAAAGAAGCTGTTTTTTTACTCGAAAAATCTCTTCAATTAAAACTGGCTGAAAATCTGTAAACATTTTATCTTCTAGATCATCAATATTATCACTAAGTTGGTCTAAAATAACCATATAATGATCAACTATAGCGTCAATTAAAAGGTAAGCTATAGTTCCTGTACCTACACCCACATCACCACGGCTTAACCATTCTGGCCAGAGCCTAGAGACTAAATTTATAGCATCAATTGAGTGGCTATGAACTGTAACAATAAAGTTTGCTCCTAAAAAAATGCTTAATTCTCTTAGTTGTAGGTTATTATGCTCTCCAAACAATGCAGATTCGTAAACTACTATAAAGTAATACCCTGGATATTCTTCTATTTTAGGACGTTGATGTCCTGTTAAACAATCTTCAATGGAAAGTTGATGAAAGGAAAATTCTTTCGCTAATTTTAAGAAACTTTCATGGTTAGGATCCTTAATATCTGCCCAAATAATATTTTTTTGTTTTAATTCACTAATTTTTTCTATTGAGGCATCATGAACAAGTTTTTTTGTTTCTGAGTCCAAATAAGTTACATTGATCATCATCAATTCCTAGTAGAAAAATTAGGGTAAGATGCGTAGATAGGTGTGTTGTAAAATTAACTCTAATAGTAAAACACAAATAGAAATAATTAACCAAGGAAAAAACTCTTCTTTGTAATGCTCATAACGCTTTATTCCTATAGTCGTTCGTTCTAGGTTATCAATGTCTTTGAATATATTTTCTAATGCTTGACGGTTAGTAGCACGATAATATTTTCCGCCTGTGGTGCTAGCAATTTGACGTAGCACATTTTCATTAAACGTCGAAGGCTGTAAAACATATGTTCCAGGAGGATCGCTAGGGTTAATGCTAGGCATCTTTACCATTCCACTAGTACCAACCCCAATAGTGTATATCTTTACTCCTAAAACACGAGCAATTTCTGTGGCGGTTTGTGGCTCAATGGTAGTAACATTGTTGTCACCATCTGTAAGTAGAATAACTATTCGACTTTTAGCTTCTGAATGGCGTAAATGATTGACCCCACTAGCAATAGCAATACCAATAGCCGTTCCATTACCCTCTATATCATTACGAGGTACTAGTTCAACATCTTTTAATAAAGTTTTTAATAGCTGATAGTCTAACGTAAGAGGACACCTAAGTTGGCTATAAGCAGCAAAGGTTATTAGCCCTAGTCTGTCAGACTCTCGCTTATCAACAAACTCAGCAATAATTTCTTTTGCTACTGAAAGACGATTAGCATTTTGAAAGTCTAAAGCTCCCATACTAAGGGAAATATCTAGTGTAACAATAATATCTACTATTTCTGTCTTGATTTCTTGAACCTTGCTAAGTGATTGAGGTCTAGCTAGGGCAATCACCAAACAGGAAAAAGCAATTACTTTTAATATTATAATTGCTTTACTTAAGCGAATTTTTAACGAAGGTTTAAGATTAGCAATACGTAACTGTGAAATAGTAGAAAAAATCACCCCTATAGGCTTACGCTTATGACGATACCATAGATAAATAACCAGTAAGTTTATTAGTAAAAGCCAAAGTAAATTTGGATTAGCAAACTTCATAAAACCTACTTACACCATCAAGGTTTTTATGTCTTTTCTTTTTTTATCTGTTGTAGCATTTTTAAGTCATCTTTGCTTAATGCTAATTTTTCTAGTAAATCTGGGCGTGTTGCTAGGGTTTTTTCTAGTGCTTTACGCCGTCGCCAACGGGCAATTTCTTTATGATTACCATTTTGCAGTAATTGCGGCACTTCCATTCCGCGATATATTGCAGGGCGTGTATAAACAGGTGAGTCTAAGAGTCCACTACTAAAGGATTCATTTTCCGTAGAATCTTGACAGCCTAAAACATTAGGGATTAGACGCACTATTGCATCCACTACAACCAAAGCCGCAAATTCTCCCCCAGATAAAACATAGTCTCCAATGGAAATTTCTTCTGTCACCAAAGCTTGATTAACTCGCTCGTCTACGCCTTCATA
>JAHFUF010000006.1:24727-28130 GCA_023265235.1 Blastocatellia bacterium | reverse complement strand
ATGAACAGAAAAACTATAATCTTCAATAGTGGCTAACTTCCTATCTTTAGTTATACCATTAAGATCTAAAATATAACTATAATTATTAAGTACATTTGAAGGGATTTCGACGATTAAGAACCCGTTAATTTGTTTAGCGGATTTCTCTAATTTGTCTTGTTGCCAAACAATGATTCTATCTTCTTTTCCACTAACTTTTAACTGTATTTGAGTAGGCCGAAGTGAAGTTTTTGGTAGCTTGAGCTTAAGTTGAAGTACTTGATTGTTTTGCATAGGAAGATTAATTGTTTGTCCTTCTTCATCACTATTACGAGTGTTAATGTAATTAAGCACAAAAGGAACTTGTTTTGGTTCAGGGATTTTGGTAAGTTGTTGTTCAAGTGTAAAACGCCTAGCTTTTTCTTTATCTAATTCTTTTGAAATTTCTGATGCTTTTGCTTGTTCTAACTTAATTTTTTCTTGTAATGTTTTTTCTTGTTCTTTTTGTTGATTTGTTTCTATTAGCAATTGTGCTTGTTTGTTTTCAAGTAATTGTTTTAAATGCTGGTATTCAATAAATGTCCAAGTTAGAGCTAAGAAAGTAACTGCTACACTTGTCACAAGCGCAAAACGCCAAGCTAAATTAAATGTAGTAAATATTGCCTTAAGTGCTTGCCACCAAGAAATAGTTTGGGTAGAAGGAATAGTTTTTTCAGATACTACAGAAGTTTCTGTTAGCTTATTAATATGTATAGAAAGTGCTTGAGCGATCTCTACACGTTTGCGTATCCCTGGACTAGCTTTAAGATATTTTTCAAATTTTTCTTGTTGTGGTAAAGAAAGTTGTTTTTTTACATAAGCATCTATTAAATCATTTTGTACTGCTTCAAATTCTAAATATTTCTCATCGCTAGCAAAATACTCTTCTTCTAGCTCTATTTCTTGCTCTTTGGACAATTCAGCAAGAAAGTATGAAATTAACTGATCTTTCATCCTTCTTCATCCTTTTTATCAGTCTTTTTGCTGCTCCAAGCAACTGTTAATACATTTTTCTAGTCTAGCACGAATACGTGTAACTCGATTTCGTAAAGTGGTTAGATCTATTCCTAGTTTTTGGCTTAATAACAAACGGTTATCTATTTTTGTTGTTTTAGTGTCTTGATGATATTCAATAAATACTTCATGACTTTCACTAGGAAGTTGTTGCAAGCAGGATGCTAAACATTTTAGTGTTTGTTCTTGTTTTAACCTTTCAAATTGTTCTTGTTCAATAGTGTTCGGGTTGATACTAGGGTGTTTTGTTGGCAGAAGTTCATCTAAAGGCTCTGTAATTTCTCCTCTACTACGCCAATATTCCATTAACACAAAACGCGCAATTCCTCGAACATAAGTATAGGGAACTTGAGTCTCAATTTTAGTGCCATTTAGTAGTTTTTGACTAACACGTGAAAAAACCACATCAGCACAATCCTCAGGGTCTAAACAGCCTTGGCTTTGAAAATACCGTATGGTTTTTGTCCTTAATTCTAGATAAATTTTTTCTGCTTGCTCTGAGTCTGAGTTTAACCAATCCAGTAACAATTTAAATGAATCTGGGTTTGAGTAATTTTCCAAAAACTTTGAAAAAAAGTCTGTCAATATAGTAGTTTCCTTGAAAATCACTAAGTTACTAGATTTACCAAATTTACCGAGTTACCAAGGCGATCTATTTGTCATAGGAAGAATAATTTTCATACCTTGGTTGGCGGAGATTACTTGTCATCACTAGGCTGCTAATTCCATTGGCCTTGTAGGACAAAAGCTGCCCAAAAGTAAGGAGATTGAAAACGTTCGTTTTTATACATTTCAAGTTGAGCCAATCGTAATGCTTGGGCAGGGGTTTTATGCTCTTGCAGCATTTTTTTGTAAAAATTTCCCATAAGTGTTGCTGTCGCACTATCATCTACATTCCATAAACTAGCAATCACTCTTGGCGTACCAGCACACATAAACCCACGTGTTAACCCAATAATTCCTTCTCCTTTTAAATCTTTACCTAAGGCTGATTGGCAGGCGCTTAATACTATTAGGTCGGCTTGTAACTTAAAGTTGTAGATCTCATGTAAAGCCAGAAAACCATCTTGTGGTTCTCCAGTTTTGTCTACCAAGGATAAAAATAGTCCAGATAGTTCTGGGTTTTGGTCATCAATTAACCCATGTGTAATAAACTGTATAAAGCGATATTGGCTTAGATTTTCTGCTAAGAAACTCTTTTTGTTTGCCTCAAAACCTAACAATAACTTACATTCATTAGCGGGGATTAGTTGAGCAATTGCATCAGCTTCACTTTTAGAAGACGGCAAAGGATTAAGGTTTTCTCCTCGAACTAAAGAGTGACGATCGTTTTCACTGTCGCTACTTTGACTAACTGTATTTTTAACAGTTGATTGAATAACCCTACCACCCTTTTGCTTAAACACTGGGTCAGCAATAATTAGTGTTTTTTGAGTTAGAGTTTTTTTGTTATTTTCTTGTTGTCGTAGTAAAACTGAAATACTAGCAGATGGTAAGTTAATGACTTCATTTTTTTCAATTAAGGGAGTATATAAGTTGTTTCTTTTATAGGGTTTAGCTTCAGAACTAATGAAGGGTAATGCTCCAAAAGGGATATATTGTAGAGCACCATCAGCTACAATTATCAATCGTTTTTGCTGGAATTGCTCAGGGTTTGGCAAAATCATTTGGCTTAATTTGGCTGCTGCTGGCCAATAAGCTTTACCTTGATCATCTTTGTAGGTTGAAAGTAATTTATATGTTTGAAGAGCGACTGTTTCTATCTTGCTACGGCTAGGAAGCCTATAACTTGTCATAGTTGTTTGTGTTATTGCCCAAAGATAACTTTCATTATCTCCTAAGAAATACTCTAATAGTAGGCTTTCTGGATCAAGAATTTGCTTTTGAAGTTCATCTAGCTCTAATGGCTGAAGTTCTACTAATGCTGCATAATTAGGGCTTTGTTTTTTGATTTCTACCAAAAGCTCTCTTAACTCGCGAAGTGTTTTTTGTTGTTCTACTTTTATCTGCCCAATTTCTGTTGACGCTTTAGAGTTTGTTCCAAGTAATTTAAACAGCAAATTTTGCTGTCTGCTAAGTTGTTGCCCTAGGGTTTGTTCTTTGTCTAATAATTCTTGAGCAATACCCTGTTTAATATCTGCATGGGATTCTAGCAATAGTTCTAAAAAGCTTTTTGCGCGGGCTTGTTCACTAACTCTAAAAGCTTGAATATCATAACCAGAGTTTGGGTTTTCCTGATGTTGTTTCATTAGTAAAGAGATGTAAAGCTCATAGCCGTTTCGCAGTACCTTACTATAAGCCTCACGAAATCCGTGGCTAATTACATTACTGCGAATAAAAGTAGTTAATTTAATCGCGCCCTCAATATCTT
>JAHFUF010000006.1:0-24717 GCA_023265235.1 Blastocatellia bacterium | reverse complement strand
CTTTTTGAGCTTCTTTAAAGTTGCCCATTTGAAATTTAACATCAGCTAATTCATATAAGGCATAGGCTGTCCAAGCTGTTGTTTCATCACTAGATTGTAAAAGAGACAAACCTTTGTTTAAGTATTCTAATGCTTGTGAGTTATCTTTCTTTTTATAAAGCTGGCCAATCAACACTAAGGTATAACCTAGTTCTGCGTTTTTTCCAAAGGCTTGAAATATTTCTAAAGATTTTTGAAGCGTTTCCAATGCTTTTGAATTTTCTCCTTGTTTGGTATACTTACTATACAAAACACCAAGGTTTCTTAGTGTGTATCCTTTTTTGATATCGCTAATTTTATTTAATATGAGGGCTTGTTGAAAAAACTTTTCTGCTTCTGGGAAATTTTTTAAGTAGTAATTTGCTGAGCCTAAGTTGCCCAGTACAACAATTTGTGAACCTAGTTCTCCTTGTTTTTCGTGAATCAAAAGTGCTTCGTTATACAAATCTATTGCTTGCTTAAAATCGTCAAAAATCATGTAACAATTAGCTAGATTGCTGAGTGGTCTAGCTATTTGAGCATCTACTTTCACGGCTTTTCCTATATCAGAGGCTTTTTTAAACTTATCAAACGCTTGTTGATAGTTGCCTTGCTCATAATAAATTTCACCAATATTGTTTTCACTACCAGCTTCAAGAACTCCTTTTGCAACAGGGTCAGATAAACTAGATGCTATAGTTAGTACCTTTTCATAATACTCTAGGGCTTTTGAGTTATCTTCTAATTGTTTGTAAATTAGTCCTATATCATTTAGGGCATCTGCTTCAAGCGCTTTGTTTTCTGCTGCTTGGCAATGTAGCAAGGCTTTTTCATAGTGTTCTAGAGCGAGCGGGAATTTTTGTTCCCTAAATAAATTGTGGGCAGTTGTTAGTATTTCCTCAGCCAAAAGTCTTTCTGGCATTCGGGTTTTATCTTTTAAAGAAGCATTTCTTAACTGCTTTAGTTGAATTTCATAGCCTCCTATTTGGTTGTTATAATTTACTAGTTTAATTTGGTAACTACCAGATAGGTTAATAATTGCTTCTAAATCTTCTATACCTCTTTCACCAAAAGGGTTATCGGTTGTCACAATTGTTTTGCCTTTAGGATCAATTAATTGTACTTCTACATCGACACCTTTTTGTTCAATTAGTACTTGTACATATTGTTTTTCTATTAAGTCAATTTGGTAAGAATGGCTTTCCTTACCTTTTAATTGTCGGCTTATCGGTTTATTAAGTTCTAACCTATTGTTGTCTGATAAAGGTTGTTGAGAAATAGGTGAGCCTAATAAAAATTGTGTTAGAGCATTGTTTTTATGAAAAGCTGTTGCCTCAGCCCCAATGTTATTAAAGACTGCAACTAATAAGATACCTAACAAGATGGCTAAAACTTGGATATATTTTTTGTAAAGCTGAAAAGCAGAATGTAAATAATTGAACATAAACATTTTCCTAAAAGGAGTGTAAAACCAAATATCCTAATAAAAGTACCCTCTTAATCTATAACTTGCCAAAAAAGGTTTTCAAGGTTATTGATCTGTTAGAATCTTCTTAAAAAGCTTATAATTTTTGAATTACTCCCAAAATAATAAAAAAAATAATTTTAGCCTAGTAAGACTTCCAGATTTAATATGGTAACCATTGAAACAACCCAAAATTTTATACAACTAAAGTCTGATAAAGAATTAAATACTCAACCAAAAGAGCTAGTAGGAATGGATTTAGCTGCAATGCGGCAGTTTTTTAAGGAAATAGGTGAACAGCCTTTTCGCGCTACTCAGCTTTACCGGGCTATTTATAAGCATCGTCAGACTAGTTTTGAAGAAATAACAGAATTTTCTAAAGACTTACGTACAAAACTTTCCTCTTTGTCTGTTGTTATGCAACAACAAATTGATAGGAAATTTAATTCCCAAGATGGTACACGCCGTTATTTATTTAAGCTTTTTGATGGTCGTGAAATAGAAAGCGTATGGATCCCGGAAACTGAACGCGCAACAATTTGTATTTCTTCCCAAGTTGGTTGTCCACTCGCTTGTGAGTTTTGTTTGACTGCACAGTTAAAACTTAAACGTAATCTTTCTGTAGGTGAGATTGTAGGGCAGGTTATCACTGTGCTTTCAGATGTCTATGGGATAAAACAGCCTCCAGATCGCCAGATAAATATTGTAATGATGGGAATGGGTGAGCCACTACTTAATTATGATAATGTCACGGCAACAATTCGCTTAATGAGTGATATGGAAGGAATAGCTATTAGCACAAGGCATATTACCCTTTCAACAGCTGGAGTTGTTCCTAGAATTTATGACCTAGGCAAAGAAGAAATACGTCCTAAACTAGCTATTTCTCTAACAGGTGCTACAGATGAGTTACGCGATCGTTTAATGCCTATCAATCGGCGTTATCCGCTAAAAGAACTACTTAAGGCATGTCAGGAGTTTCCCTTAAAGCCTCGTGAAAAAATTACTTTTGAATATGTGATGTTAAAAGGTGTTACTGATAGTGATGTGGACGCACGGAGGCTGGTAAAATTACTTTCAGGGCTTCAAGCAAAAGTAAACCTAATTCCTCATAATCCAGCAGAAGAATTGCCTTTTGAAAGTTCGTCGCATGAAAGAGTTTTAGCTTTTCAGCAGATTTTAGTTGATAGCGGGTTACCAGCCTTTATTCGTCGTCCTCGTGGGCAAGATATTTTTGCAGCTTGTGGACAATTGGCAGCAAAAAGTAGTACAGGAATGTAGAGTGAAAAAGCCCCAGAAGTTTCACGTGAAACTTCTGGGGTGATGAACTAATTCTTCATCAGCCATTCAGCAAATATGCGGGCTTCCTCATACTTGCCGCACCAACGAGCACGATTGCGGCCTGTTAAGGCCAAAATTTGAGCATGATGTTGACCAGCACGGTCACCAAGTCGGCCAAAGTAGCAATAGAGGTTGTCTATTCTATCTACTGATTCACGCGCTGATACTACATCCTTAAAGCTAAGTATATTTTTAAAAAAGCGACTATAAATATTTTGTTCACTTACTGGAGTGGTATAAAGGTCGCTATAGCCGCTAATTAGTCCTGCTACTTGCAACACGCTGGCTACATAGCTAGGTTTGGTTTTTGCCATCTGAGCAATTACCAACATATCTGTAGTCCCTTGTTTATAAAGATTAAGAATATAATTTTTTTTTGTTTCCTGTTTCTGTTGGCGTTCCTCATTGGAAACAGGCAAATCATCAAAAAGAGAAGGGGCTGTATCTTGTTTATTTTGTGAAGGTTGTCGTGTTTGCATATACCCTCCATAATTTTTATTGTTAAGAGAAAGTTAAACTGCTCTCAAACAAGTTAGGCAGAAATTGATTGTTTAACATTTTTCAAATGATCAATAAATGTAGATGCTGCTCTCCTACTTAGTTCTGCCACTTTACAAGTAAACAATTCTTGGCACATAGCCTCAGCATCAACACCTTGGACGTTAGCAATAGCACGAATTGCGGCATGTTGTTTCGTAGTAGCCATTTCAGCAATATTTTTTGCTATAGGATCTCGTGGAAAACGTAATGGTTGGCCATTAGCTGTTGTATATTCATCGTCACGTTTATATAGGTCACGCGCGATGCCAAATTTTACTGCTGCACGTTTCAATGCATCATGCTCAGCCTTTTTAATTCCAATTTCATCATAAGCTGAGCCAGTTCCTACACCCTCACGAGTTACACCCATAATTGTTATTGACGCAGTAATTGCTACTAGCTCACCAATTTGACGTACATCTTTAACTGAGTGTGACCAACGTGGATAAATACGATCTAGCAAACCTGCCACAGTGTGCCATTCAACATAGTCAATCTCATGGTCTACTCCAGACTTGTCTGTCCAACCAAATCGTTGACGGATAAGATCTTTTGAAATTGGAGCAGAAAGTTGTTTTAAGATATCTAGAAAAGCATCTTGATTATTAGCTATTTCCATCTTTGTTTCACTTCTGGTCACTAAATCAAGGGTCAATACTGGGGCAATAATTTCTTCATCTACTTTGTTTATAGGTTGTTTTATTCCAATATCCCCGGATGGTTTTTCTTGTTTCATAGATGAAACAGCGGTTGATTTTATTTTTTGTTTCACAGGTGAAACGATAGAGATATTGTTATTCTGTTTCACTTGTGAAACAGAAGTGTTTTCTATTACACCAATATTTTCTTCTGTAATAGGAGGTTCTAATGGATTTTGAATGATTGCCATATTTTCTATAACTTCATCTATTTGTTGTACTTGCTGGGTTTCAGATAATGGCTCTAAAAAATATTTTACAGCTAAAATATGTTCACAGCGAAAACGGGGATCGTCCTGCGATTGCTTGTCAAAATCTGCACATAAACAACGAACACGTCCTTTTTCATCGCGCCAAACGCGTAAATTCTCATTATGGTTTGTAGGGGATTTTACATTAAACCCTTGCTCATCTCTAACGACTAAACCCATTTCAGCGATTAATTTAGCTCGTTTGGTAAGTACATTTAAATTTTTAATGGCGGTATTCATTTTTTATTACTCCTTAATTTTTTAATTAATCACTTTGTTTCATCTATGAAACATACTATCACAAGAATAATTTTGTTTCAAGTATGAAACGTTTCATCTATGAAATTTTTTATTGTCAGAAGTATAGTAAATGTGCTAATCTGATAATGGCTTAATAAAATATTTTCTACAGATAGGTGGTTTATGACAGAAAGTCTACTAAATATAGTGGAATTAGCAGAATACGTGAAAAAGAAGCGAGAAGACGAGGGTTTAAGTATTCGTCAGGTATCAGAAATTACTCGTATTAGTCCTTCTACTTTATCTAGAATAGAAAATGGTATTTGTACTCCAGATAGTGACACTTTGGCTAAATTAACAAATTGGTTAGGTATACCTGTTGATAATTTAATGAGAGGCGAGCTATTGCCCCCAATGCCAAAACAAGATAAAACTCAGGCACAAGGGGTTGTTTATGAATCTATGCCAGATTTTGTAGAAGCACACTTGCGTGCAGATCCAAATCTAAAAGCAGATACCGCAAAGGCTCTAGCAGAACTGTTTCGAGTTGCTTACACCCAATTTTCTGGTTCTGATTTTTCACAAGTAAAACTAGAAACAACAAAAACCGAAACTAAACAAGTAGGAAACAAAAAACAGCCTTATGCTAGTCGGTCAAGAAAATAAACAGCTTTCTGAAACAGAATTATTACCGCCAACGATTAAACGCAAAATTTTTGAAAGAATAGGCTTGCAAATTCGACAAATAGCCGCTACTCCTTTAGATCGCGCCTTAAATCCTTGGCAATTGGCTACTTTGGTCAAACTAAAAGTTGTTGATATTGATTTTTTGTCTCAACTTTCTGCTGAAACTCGAAATATACTACTAAAAGAGAATTCTAAAGATTGGTCAGGGGCTACTACTATGCCATTCCCTAATGGATGGCGACTAGTGTTTATTAACCCTAAACATAGCCGTGAACGCCAAAGAGCTACTTTAATGGAAGAAGTTTCTCATACTATTCTAGGGCATACACCTAGTTTGATAATGCCTAGTACTGATGAAGAGCAATTACGGTTTCGTAATTTTAATAAAGCTCAAGAGGAAGCAGCATATGGTGTAGGATCTGCGGCCTTAATTCCTTATTACATTTTACGCTTATCAGTAGAAAGAGGTATTTCTGCCAGTAGGATTGCACAGAAATTCGCTGTTAGCGAAGACTTAGCACTTTTTCGTATCAAGGTTTGCCGTTTATGGGAGACTTATAAAAGCCTTACCAAAGGTTAAACCTACATACTTAATTTTAAGAGAAATTTGTTTAGGCTTATTTAAAAAATAATAACCCGCGTAACACTACCGAGTTGCTACGCGGGAAACAAAACCGAAGAGGAGGAAAATTACTGATAAAAGCTCAATGTTTAACAAAACTCAAAATTAATTTATTTGTTTTTCAAATTGTTTTTCAAACTTTGCTAAACGCTTGCTACCGCTCCTAATAACGCGACTAGGAAAGCAAAGTTCCAGTTTTTCTAAAGGTTTTGCTAAACTTTGGCAAAGGTTGTAACCTTCTTAGCCACTATTATCTTAGTTGAAAACTTTGGCAAGAAAGTTTAACTTTGGTTAACCGAGATTAACCAAGATAAGTTTACTGATATTTGGTTAGGTTTCTTTGTTATGATTTAGCATACTTGAGTAAGGACTTAAGTTAGACCAATTTAGCAAAATCAGAGCTAACACTAGGTATTTAGACAGGTTATTAGAATTAGTGACTTGACAGCTATTAATTAAGAGTGTTACTGTTAAACGTTTTTATCAAGACTCAACACAATCAACCGTAGCTTTTGGCTATTACTCTATGCCAGGTAGGAAAACACAAGGGTTTGTATTTGACCAACGTAGTCGAGAAGTTTTACTCTCGGTTATTAGACTATATGTTGATACTGGTGAACCTGTAGGATCAAGGACTCTTTCTAAACTTTCAAAAGAAAAACTTAGTGCTGCTACAATTCGCAACATTATGGCAGACCTAGAAGAGGCGGGCTACTTAACCCATCCACATACTTCGGCTGGTCGTATCCCTTCAGATAAAGGCTATAGGTTTTATGTAGATAGTATTTTGCGACAGGTTAAAATCTCAAAATCTGATGAACTAGCAATAAAACTTTCTCTCTTAGACTCTGAAATTGGTAGTGCTACCCAGTTTATGGAGCGTACTTCACATGTCTTATCGCAAATGTCAGATAATGTAGGTATTGTGGTTTCTCCTAGTGTTGCACAAGATATCTTTCAACATATTGAGTTTGTTAAATTAACAGATGGACGTATATTAGTTATTATGGTGTCACGTACTGGCTTAGTACGCGATAGAGTGGTTCGTGTTGAAGGAGATTTTTCTCAACATGAGTTAGATAAAACAGCTAGATATGTAACAGACAACTTTAAGGGACTAAGTTTGTTGGCTGTTCGTGCTGAAATACTTAGACGAATGTCTGAAGAAAAAGCACTCTATGATAAATTACTACAAAATGCTATTTTGTTGTGCAATCGTGGTATAACCGATGAAGCTCAGGGTGAGGTTTATGTTGATGGTACATCGACTATTTTGAGTAAACCGGATTTTACTGATACAGAAAGACTGCGCGCCTTGTTTCAAATGTATGAAGAAAAAGGAAAATTGCTAAAAATTCTTAACGAGTGTTTGGTAGAATCTGCTAATACAGGAATAGGTATTCGTATTGGCTTAGAAAATAATGCTCCTAGTTTACATAATTGTACAATTATCACTTCGCCCTATATATACAATGGAGATATTATTGGTGGGGTTGGAGTGGTTGGACCTACTCGAATGGAATATGCTCGAATGATTACAGTTGTTAATTATATTGCTCGGTTATTTGAAAGAGTTTTTAGCGAGGATCTTCAACTTGCTTCTCGTTAGACTGTGCTTTATTTGTATCTCATAGTAATTAGTTGTTCTAAAATAAACCCTTAAACCTATAGGATTTTAGCTTAAGATGACCATAGAAAATACTCAGCAATCATCCAATACAGCCAATGCTGCGACAACAAAATCTGAACTAATTCCAACAGTAGAAACCATATTACCTGCGCAACCCACAGGTGAGCACCCTCAACTAGAGGAATTGGCTCAAGACGCAATACTTCTAGAAGATAGAGAAACTACTGATAATTCAACCCCTTCCTCATTTATGAGTGAAACCGAAGCTGCTCAGCTTTTAATAGAACTCTCAGACGCTCAGGAACGTGCTGCAAAATTCTCAGAAGAGAAAAAGCTTATCTATGAGCAATTAATGCGTCGCCAAGCAGAATTTGAAAACTTTCGTAAGCGCGTAGAACGAGAGCGTTTAGAAGTAAACCTACAAGCACGAGCTAATGTTGTGCTAGAGTTTTTACCAGTATTAGATAACTTGGAACGTGCTCTAGAGTCTGTACCAAAGAGTGAAGCGGTTTCTGAAAATATTTTGATGGGTGTAAAACTCATTCATCGCCAGTTTTTAGATGTATTAATTGGACTAGGACTTTCTCCTATTAAAGCACTAGGAGAAGTTTTTGATCCTCATATGCATGAAGCAGTTACTACAGAGATAAATAGTGAATTGCCAGAAAATACTGTTATTGCAGAGTTACAAAAAGGTTATAAATTGGGTGAAAAACTTTTGCGCCCATCAATGGTAAAAGTTACTCTACGTGGGTAATCTTATAGGGTCTTGGGACATTATTTAAGTAAATAACCTAGTTTCTCGAAAATACTATAATCTTATTAGGATGATTCTATGGGCAAAGTGATAGGAATAGATTTAGGAACAACAAACTGTTGTGTAGCTGTAATGGAGGGAGGTGTAACCCAAATTATTCCTAATAAAGAAGGAGGACGTACAACCCCTTCTGTAGTAGGTTTTACCGATAAAGGAGAAAGGCTAGTAGGACAAATAGCTAAACGTCAAGCTATTACTAATGCAGCTAATACAGTTTTTGCAGTAAAACGCTTAATAGGTCGTAAATACAACTCTCCAGAAGTGCAAAGAGCTAAAGAATCCTCTCCATATGAAATTACAGAATCTAATAATGGGGACGCACGAGTTCGAGTTCAGACTAGGGATTACTCACCACCAGAGATTTCTGCCATCATTTTGCAAAGACTTAAATCAGCAGCAGAAGATTTTTTAGGTGATGAGGTTGATGAAGCAATTATTACAGTTCCAGCATATTTTGATGACTTTCAACGTCAGGCTACTAAAGATGCTGGAAAAATTGCAGGTCTTAATGTCCAACGTATAATTAATGAGCCTACTGCTGCCGCCCTAGCTTATGGATTGGGCAAAAGAACCGCAGAGAAGGTAGCTGTTTATGATCTAGGTGGAGGCACATTTGATATTTCTATTCTAGAGATGAATGATGGGGTTTTTGAAGTACTCTCTACATGTGGTGATTCATTTTTAGGTGGAGAAGATTTTGATCAACGTATTATTGATTGGCTTATTGATGAATTTAGAAATGAGACAAATATTGACCTTAGACAAGACCGTTTAGCTCTGCAAAGACTTAAAGAAGCTGCCGAACGAGCTAAATGTGAGCTTTCTAACACATTAGAGTCAAATATTAACTTACCTTTTATTTCCGCAGATGCTTCTGGGCCAAAACACTTAAACAAAATTCTATCTAGAGAGAAGTTTGAAGAATTAGTGTCGGATTTAGTAGAAAGAACTGTTGAACCTTGTCAAAAAGCACTTTGGGATGCTCGCCTTAAACAAGGAGATATCGACAAAGTTTTGTTAGTAGGGGGTCAAACTCGTTCTCCTGTTGTGCAAAAACGTGTAGAACAGCTTTTTGGTAAAGCCCCATCAGCAGAAATTAATCCTGATGAAGTAGTAGCAATGGGTGCATCAATACAGGGCGGGGTACTACTTGGTGAAGTTAAAGACCTAGTACTTTTAGACGTTATCCCTCTTTCTTTGGGTATTGAGACTAGAGGAGGTGTATTCACTAAGATTATTGATCGTAATGCTACTTTGCCAATTAAAAAAAGCTTAGTGTTTACTACAGTAGCAGATAATCAATCAACTGTAGAAGTTCATGTCTTACAAGGTGAACGTGAAATAGCGACACACAACCGATCACTAGCAAAGTTTGAGTTAGTTGGTATTGCTGCTGCCCCTCGTGGTGTTCCTCAAATTGAGGTTAGTTTTGAAATAAATGTAGATGGAATTGTAGAAGTTTCTGCTCGTGATAAAATGACAGGACTTGAACAAGCAATGAAAATTTCCCCATCATCAGGACTCTCTCCAGATGAAATATATAGGTTAATTGAAGAAGCAAAAATTAATGCAGAATCGGATAAACAACAAAAAGAAGTTTTATTGTTGAAAAATCGCTTAGAAGGCTTACTGCAAAATACCCAACGCTCTTTTAGTGAGTTTGGTTGGATGCTTTCAGTTAACGATCAAGAATCTGTACGTAATACTCTACTAGTAGCTAAAGATGCTATGGCAACAGATGATATAGGGATGATTAAACAGAATTTATCAGAATTAGAAAGGACAGGGAGACTCATTACAGATGCCATGTTTTCTGGTGGTGCTGCTGGTGGGCTGGGGCCAGGAGGAATGTAATCATTGTAGTTAAAGAGTTAATCCTACTGGGAGAAATCTAGATTTAACAATTATGAGTAGTAATAATAAAAGAGACTATTATGAAGTATTAGGCGTTGCTAAAGATGCTGGTGAAGCAGAAATTAAAAGCGCGTATCGTAAACAAGCAATAAAATATCATCCAGACAAAAATCCTGGTGATAAAGAAGCAGAAGAAAAATTTAAAGAAGCTGCTGAAGCTTATGGAGTACTAAGTGATAAAAACCAACGTGCTCGTTATGATCGTTTTGGTCATTCAGGAGTAGGGACTTCGGCTGCATCAGCAGGAGCAGGTGGTTTTGGTGGGGCAGGTTTTCCTGGGTTTGAAGATATTCTTGGAGACTTATTTGGATTTAATGATATTTTTGGCCGAGGTGGTCGTTCTCGCCAGGTTCAAAGAGGTGCAGATCTGCGCTATGACTTAGAAATAACCCTAGAGGACGCTGCTCAAGGCGTGAAAACAAAAATAACTGTTCCTCGCTTAGAAAATTGTCTTGGCTGTCAAGGTAGTGGTGCTGCTCCAGGGACTACGCCAATTAATTGCCCAACTTGTAATGGTGCAGGACAAGTACGCTATCAACAAGGCTTTTTTAGTGTTAGTCGAACCTGTTCTTACTGTCGTGGTACAGGAAAGACTATTAAGGATCCTTGCCAGGACTGTCACGGGGAAGGGCGCATTTCTAAAGAAAAAAGCTTGGAAATTAAAATTCCCCCAGGTGTTGACACAGGCGCGCGTCTACGTGTTCAAGGTGAAGGTGAAGCAGGTGCTGGTGGCGGGCCAGCAGGAGATCTTTATGTGGTAATAATTATTAAAGAACACCCTGTTTTTCAACGCCAAGATAATGATTTGCAATGTGTTGTGTCAGTAACTTTCTCTCAAGCGGCTTTGGGCGCAGAAGTAAATGTCCCTACGTTAGATGGTGAAGAAAATCTTAAAATTGGTGAAGGGACACAAACAGGTAAAGTATTTCGACTTAAAAATAAAGGAATGCCAGCTTTAGGTGGTCGAGGTCGTGGGGACTTATTTGTTGCTATTAATGTAGTTACACCAACTAGCTTAAATCGTGAACAACGTAAATTGTTAGAGGAATTGGCTAAATTTGATACTAAAGCTCCTATACATGAAAAAGGGCTTTTTGACAAAGTTAAAGACATATTTAGCTAGAGTAATAAATACTTTTAGGTAGATAAAATGCCAAACGCCCTAAATAAAGGTTGTTTGGCATTATTTCTATAGGGACAAGCCTATGTGCTCCCCTCTTAATGAAAGGATTAAGAATTGTCTAAAGACTTGTTAATTCGTGCAGTTGCAGCAGATGCTACTATTCGTTGTATGGCGGCAGTTACTACATCGTTAGTAGATCAAGCTTGTCAAAGACATAATACTTTGCCAACAGCTTCTGCTGCTTTAGGACGTGCACTTACAGGGACATTAATGATGGGGTCTTTACTTAAAGACTTAGAAAAGATAACAGTAAAATTTGATTGCCAAGGGCCTATAGGCAATATTACTAGCGAGGCTGATGCATATGGCAATGTAAGAGGCTATGTAAGAAATCCACAGGTAGATTTGCCTGTTAATGAAAAAGGTAAACTAGATGTTGGGGGGGCTGTTGGTACTGGAATGCTTTATGTTATCAGAGATATAGGCTTTGAGATAGGTTTATCGCGGGATCCTTATTATGGTTCTGTTCCAATTATTTCAGGAGAAATTGCAATGGATTTGGCTTATTATTTTACCAAATCTGAGCAAATACCCTCAGATGTTAGCTTAGGGGTTTTTGTTAGCCCAGAAGGACAAATTACTGCTTCAGGGGGCTTTATTATTCAGGTTATGCCTGGTGCAGACGAAAAATTAATTGAAGAAATCTCTAACAACATAGTTAATACTCCACCTAGCACTACAATGATTCGAGAAGGTTTTAGCCCAGAAGATATGCTATACAAAGCTTTAGGTCATATAGACTTTGAAGTTTTAGAAACCAGACCAATTCAATTTCGCTGTACTTGTTCTCATAAACGGGCATTAAGCTTAATTACTGCTTTAGGAAAGACAGAAGTTGCTGATATGTTAGAAAAAGATGTAGGGGCTAAACTTACCTGTCACTTTTGCAGTGAAACTTATTTAGTGACTGCCGGAGAATTAGAGAAAATACTTGATGATTTTCCAGCGCAAGAAGATTAAACTTAGGGAAAACATTTTCTATTGCTCTTCAGATAATTAAGCTAAGAGATGTACTTACTAAAACAAAAAGTCTTTTGAAAAATCTTTAATATTTTATTTTTTTATTAAAATAGACGTAGAATAATCCTACAAAATCTTGCTAGGTGGAAAATAATAATAAATAAGTTTTAATGGGTTAAGAGATATGTCAACACCAAAAAATCGCAGAGGGTTTACCGAAGACTGGTTCATTATCCAGAAAAAAACCATTAACAAAGCTATACTAACAGTAGTTCTTCTACTTTTAGCTGTAGGTGTTGTCTATGGAATAAAAGTTTGGCGTGAAAAATACCCACCACTTCCACCAAACATAGATAGAGCAGCTAAATTTGCTAATATAGAAGGTAATGTTTCGGTTAAACGCCAAGGAGATACAACCTTTGAGGCTGGGAATCTGCAAATGTCATTAAAACAAGGTGACACAATACAAACAGGTTCAGGTGCTACAGCAATAGTTATATACGAAGATGGTACTAAATACACATTAAAACCAGGCTCAACACTAATTATTACAGAAAGCTCTCGCCAGCAAAAACGTATTGTTAATGAACTACCTGTTGGTGGAGTAAATGTTTCTACTCAAAAAGATAGTGATAACCATTATATTAAATCAGGGAATGTTAAAGTAGGTGTAGATAAGAGTAGTGATTCTACCATTAATAATAAGGATAATAAGACTACTGTAGTTGTAACAGGAGGTTTAGCTACTCTATTTTTCGGCGATGGTAAAGAGCAAATTGTTGCTCAAGATCAAGTTGCTGAGATTGATAAAACAGAAGTAAAAGTTACAGAATTGCCGCCACCACCAAAACTTTCTAAACCAGAAAGTGCAAAAGAACTTCTACTTGAGAGGACTAAACCAGAAGTAGATTTTGTTTGGGCACCTACTCCTAGTACTCAGTCTTATACTTTAGAAGTCTCTTCAACAATGGCATTTCCCCAACAAGCAATTAAACTTCGTGTTTCTGATATCAAGGAAAATAAATATAAATGGATTAATCCTCCTTCAGGGCAAGTCTTTTGGAGAGTCCAAGCAGTTATTAAAGATCAAATACAGACTAAATGGAGTGAGCCATCTTCTGCTAGAATTCAAATAAAAGGCGGCAACATTGAAATAGAACTTACTAAGCGAAAAGAGATAGCACCTCTACTTTGGGAAATAGAAGGAACTACTATTCCAGGCGCAAGGCTAAGGATTAACAATCAACAGGTGGCAGTAGACTCAAATGGGCACTTTAAGAAAGATGTTGCTTTAGCTCCTGATCAAAAAGAAATTTTGTTAGAAGCCTCTGATCCAAGCGGTAACAATGGTCGATTAGTAGTAAAACTCTAGTTTTATTATAGGTCTAATGACAATTTTATTTAGTTTTTTATATAGTCTAAAATGCAGTTTATTTTTGTCCATAAAACACAGTCTCTACCTAAGTGGGTGGATTTATTAAATAAACTAGGGAATGGCGAAGCAGAAATTGTTGAATGTAAAGAAATTCAAGATTTTAATGCTAGCTATAATCCTAAAGCTGTGTTCTATGAGTTTTACCTAGGGTGTGAAGACTTACTGAGAGTACTAAAAGAGCATTTTCCTTGTATTCCTTTTTTCTCCTTTGCTACAAAACCTGAGCTAAAAGAAACATTTTCTCAATCAAAAAGCACCTTTCACTTAGAGGGTGATGTTACTATTAAGGAATTATCCTTGCATTTGTTTTATGGCAACCAAGTTAATCAACTAGAAGATAGCTATTTATGTCAAAAAAAATTAGTAATTAATGAAATAACAAAACTCCACCTTTCTTTAGACAAACAATTAGTGTTAAAGTCTTTTGTAAAAACCCTTCCACAAATAATTAATTTAGATTCTTTAGCCATCTTTCTTATTTCTGAAGACAGGAAATTTTTAGAACTAGCAAATAGCTTTAATGTGAAACAACCTAACACTTTAGTAAAGCTAACAGGTCAGCAAAGTAATAGTTTAATTGCTAAAGTGGTAAAAAGTGGCAAATCCTTGCTAGTTAATAAGGGAAATAAGGATTTTGATAGTGAGCAATAGTTTCAAAAAAATAAATTTAACTCAATGATGTATCTATCTTTGCAAACACAGTCACGAGTTTTTGGCATTTTAGAAATTGCTAGTTATCAAAAAAATAAAATATTTACTCAAAGCGATTTAAACTATGCTGAGGAAATTGCTAACGCTTTATCTGTTGCGCTTTTTAATGCTATTAGTTTTGCGCAAGTTGAATACTTAGGACGAATAGATGATTTAACTAAACTTTATAATCCACGCTACCTCTATCAAATGCTAGAAATGGAGATAAAACGCGCTCGACGCTATAAAAGCCCTCTTTCGGTTATCTTCTTGGATCTAGATGGGTTTAAAGCTATTAATGATCAGAATGGTCATCTTTGTGGTAGCGCGATTTTAGTAGAGGTGGCAAATCTGATGATCAGGCTTGTGCGTGATACAGATATTGTGGCACGATATGGGGGAGATGAGTTTGTTATTGTGCTGCCGGGAACACCTGCCGAGCAAGCTGTAATAATTGCAGAACGGATTAGACAAAATATTGAAGATAATGTTTTTCAAAATAATGGTGATTATAAAGAGATTTACTTAACAGCTTCTTTTGGGGTTGCTTGTTATCCTGAACATGCGTCTTTGCCGTTAGATTTAATTCGTTGTGCTGACAAAGCTATGTACCTAGCAAAGGAATATAATAAAAACCAAGTAGTACTGGCTAGTTAGCATTAAAACAATTGCTAGTTTGAGAACCGCAGTGAACTATATAACAGCCTCTACAAACTTTTCACTTTTGAAAAAGCCAAATAATTTTAATTACTTAAGTTACTAAATGCCTAGAGGTATAAGAAAACCTACCAATGAAAATCAGATCTTTTTTTAATGTTTTTTCCAATGACCTAGCGATAGATTTAGGCACAGCTAATACTTTAGTTTATGCCAAAGGCCGAGGAATTGTAGTCAGTGAACCTTCCATTGTGGCAATCAATAAAGTTACTAACAAGGTTGAAGCTGTTGGTAAAGAAGCCAAAGAAATGCTAGGGCGAACTCCTGGTAATATTGTTGCAATTCGCCCAATGAAAGATGGAGTAATTGCAGATTTTGAAGTAACAGAAAAAATGCTCCAACATTTTATTCGTAAAGCTCATAATGGTAAATCTTGGGTTAGCCCTAGAGTTGTAATTGGTGTGCCAGGAGAAATTACCCAAGTAGAACGACGTGCTGTAATAGATGCAGCTAATCGTGCTAGAGCCTCAGAAGTTTATCTAGTAGAAGAAGCAATGGCAGCAGCAATTGGTGCAGGACTACCTATTACTGAACCATATGGAAATATGATTGTAGATGTTGGAGGCGGCACAACAGATATTGCAGTAATTTCTTTATCTGGTATTGTTTACTCGCGGGCTGTTCGTGTTGCAGGCAACGAATTAGACGAAGCTATCACTCAATATATTAAACGTAAGTATAATCTTTTAATTGGTGAGCGCACAGCAGAGCAAATAAAGATTGAACTCGGTTCAGCATATCCTTTAGAAGAACGTCTATCAATGGAAATTAAGGGAAGAGATTTAATAGAAGGTGTACCTAAGACTATTACTATTTCTGATGATGAAGTCCGTGAAGCAATGGCAGACCCAATTTCTACAATAGTAAATGCAGTTCGTGTTGCACTAGAACGTACACCACCTGAACTTTCTGCTGATATTGCTGATAGAGGTATAGTTTTAACTGGTGGAGGCGCGTTACTTAAAGGTTTAGATAAGTTATTAATGAAAGAAACTAGAGTGCCAGTCTCTTTGGCAGAAAACCCTTTGTCTTCAGTAGTCTTGGGAACAGGTAAGATGTTAGCTGACTTTGAACTACTTAAGAGAGTCAGCTTAGAGAGTGGTAATTATGGTTATAACAATCATAATTAAATACTAAGAACATAAGTTTTATTTGTTGGTTGCTCTAAAATAACTAATAGCTTTTAACGTTCGTTTTACCACGTAATTTTAAATTATGTCCGTTGTAGAATCTGGCAAAAATCGTGCACCTATAGTGCTAGTAATTTTTTTCCTAGTGCAACTCCTATCTATGTCCTGGTATGGCCGTACTAAAGATGGAAGGCCAAACTTGCTACTAAGCTGGGTGTTGACGGCTGTTTATCCAGTCCAAAAAGCAGGTGGTGGAGTAGGTTCTATCGCTTCAGGTATTTGGGGCGGATATATAGACTTAAGAGGGGCAAAAGAAGAAAACATAAAACTACGAGCAGAAAACGATCAATTACGCCAAGATTTATTTAAGGTAAAAGAAGAATTAGCTGCTAACCATCGTGCTGCTAATATTTTAGATTTACAAGAATCATTGCCTTATAAATCTGTTGCAGCAAAAGTAATTGCTCGTTCTGGAAACGAATTTTTTAATAAAATAATTATTGATAAAGGACGTTTAGCAGGCATAAAGTTACATCAGCCTGTTATTACCCCAGCAGGTATTGTTGGGCGAGTAGTTGGGCTTGGGCCCTTTGCCGCACAAGTTCAATTACTAACGGATAATTATGCAGGAGTTGGTGGCCAACTCTCCGAATCTCGTGCTTATGGTGAGGTAAAAGGGGTTGGCAAGGTTTTTTGTGAAATGCGCAATGTTTCTGGATTAGAGGCTGTTAAAGAAGGTGAAGCGATTATTACTACAGGGTTGGATGGTATTTATCCAAAAGGGTTACTAGTTGGTTATGTTCAAGAAGTAGGGCTTGGCAGTGGTGCTAAAAGCCATCGTATTGTTGTTCGGCCAGCCGCAGGACTAGATGGGCTGGAGCAGGTTTTGGTTTTGGAACTTTCCGAACAAGATCTCCAAATTGATGAAACTATTAAATAAAAAGGTGAAAACCTTTTAGAGTTCTAAAAAAGTGCAAATTGTTAAGATAGTAATAGCAATTATTTTCTTTGTTGGCTTGCAAGGCTTGCTGTCTAATTATGTCCGAGAATTTCAAAGACTAGATATTACTCTTATCTTAGTAGTTTATTTGTCGCTTAAGCGTAATCCTATGCAAGGAACAATAGTAGGTGCTCTAGCAGGATATGCTTATGATCTTCTCTCAGGTGTTGGGTTGCTAGGAGCTAGCAGTTTTACTAAAACATTGATTGGTTTTACTGTAGCTACTTTTAATGTTCGTTTTGCTATAGACAACAAGTTAACTAGACTCATTGTTATAGTAATAGCCTCTATTGTAAATGTAACGCTATTTATTGGGCTGCATTATGTTTTTAACTCTCTACCAGAGGACTTACACCTAAGAGATATTGTAAAATTGACAGCTTGGCAAGCAGCAGGTAATCTTATTATAGGTTTTTTTCTTTTTCCTATTTTTGATCGTATCTTTGTACAGGATTCTTATTCTGCCTCTACTAGGACAGGCAGTTGGTAACAAAGCCTCTTTTTAGTAACTTACCTAAATATATTTGTTGGGCAATGGAGTGATAAAAGTATTTTATGTCAAAAAAAAAGGTTTTTGACGATCCAGCGCAACAGCTTTTCAAACCTCGAGGACGAATTCTCTTTTTTAAATATTTTGTACTTTTATTTTTTGTAGTGCTAGGAGTACGGTTTTGGTACCTCCAAGTAGTTGATCATGAACATTACGTAAAAGCCGCGGAAAATAATCGTATTCGAGAAATTCCTATCCCTGCTCCACGAGGCACAATCTTAGATCGCGAAGGAAAAATTCTTGTTGATAGTACACCTACTTATAGTATGATGCTTTATCTGGAAGATATGACTAATGCTGAAGATACATTGAATATATTAGTCAGTCGTTTTGGTTTGGACAGAAACACAATCCTAAAAATGATAAATGCTCCTGGCGCAAAAACCCGCCCCTTAGTGATTAAAACAAACGCTGCTTTTAGTGATAGAGCTTGGATTGAAGGCCATGAGTTTGAACACCCAGAGCTAAAAATTGAACTTCAACCACAGCGACGATATCCTCTAGGGGAAGTTTTGGCTCATGTAGTTGGTTATGTAGGGGAAATAGGTGAAGAGCAACTTAGAGAACCAGCTTATGACTATTGTCGGCCTGGAGATATAATTGGCCAGGCTGGAATAGAGCAGTCCTATAATAAAATTTTGATGGGAAAAGAAGGTTATAGACGAGTACTAGTAGATAGTAGAGGACGAGTCTTACAACAGCTAGAAGAAATTCCTCCTATTCCAGGACAAGACATTATTACTGCTATAGATTTAGATATTCAAATGATAGCAGAAGAAAAACTTAGTGCTACTGGTTTTTATGGAACAGCCGTAATCAATGATCCTAGAGATGGTGGAATTTTAGCACTAGTTTCTCACCCTTCTTATGACCCAAACCTTTTTGCAGCAGGAATAAAAGCGACTGATTTTAACCGCCTAGTAAATCATCCTAAGCGCCCATTACGTAATCGTGCTATTCAAGATAGGTATCCTCCTGGTTCTACTTGGAAGATTCTTATGGCAGTAGCAGGGTTAGAAGAAAAAACTGTGACAGACAAACAGATTTTGCCCTGTGGTGGAGGTATTTCAACAGGAGATAGATTTGTCCATTGTTATGGTAGTCATGGTGGGCCAGATATGAGACGTGCTATAGAAATTTCTTGTGATGGCTACTTTTATCGTGAAGGAATTAAACTTGGTATAGAGAACTTAGAGAAATGGCAAGCTCTACTAGGTACAGGAATAAAAACAGGCATAGATTTACCAAATGAAACAAAAGGAATTGTGCCTAGTCGACAATGGAAACGTAAAGAATATCCAAAAGACCCTAAATGGAAAGAAGCAGATATGGTTTATGCTTCAATTGGACAATCTGGTGTTTCTACTACACCGCTTCAAATTATGTTTGCTATAACTGGTATAGGAAATGGTGGAAAATATTATACTCCTCATGTTTTTAAAGAAGCAAAGGCTACTGAAGAGAGTCCTGCTATTGTTTATCAACCAAAGGTTCGTGATGCAGGTTTTAGCCAAGACACTTGGAAGGTTGTTTCTGAAGGAATGTGGCGAGTAGTAAATGGTTCTGGCACTGGTCGTAGGGCTGCTATTGCTGACTTTGATGTTTGTGGAAAATCAGGTACTGCTCAAGTAGTAGGTATTCAATCAGGTGCTACAGGTGAACAAAAAGAACATGCTTGGTTTGTTGGTTATGCACCTAAAGACGCTCCTGAGATAGGTGGAGTTGTTTTAGTTGAACATGCTGGTCATGGTGGAGTCGAGTCTGCACCAATTATCAAAGCTTGTTTTGAAGAGTATTTACGTAAGAAAAAAGGGTTACCTAAAGAAGAATTAGCACAAGATGCTACTAACAAACAGCCAAATACTTCTATTCTAAATGCTGCAACAAACAATACTGTTTCTAGTGTGATTGTTTCTGTTCAAAAGACAAAACCTGCTAGTACAGTAACAAAGCCAAATTTATCTAATCAAAATAGTAAGCCTACAATTAATAAACCAGCTAAACCAGCTAAACCTAACACTACTAAACCTCTAGTAAAACCTCTAGTAAAACCTCTAGTAAAACCTCTAGCATTACTTCCACAGAATAACAGAGGTGAAAAAAATAAGCCTCAAATTGTACCCACTCAAGCAAATTTAGGGGGTGGAAGGTAATATGGCAGGCATTATCTTAAAAGAAACTCTTCGTTGGCGTGATTTTGATGGGCTACTCCTATTAGCAGCATTATCACTAGTTACTTTAGGTACAATTGAAATTTATAGCTCAAGTCCTTCTACAGGAGCTATTTATAAAGATTTTTGGGTTAAACAGCTTATTGCCCTTTTAATAGGGTTAGTAGCTTTTACGGTTGTAGTTTTTGTAGACTACCGAAAGATTTACAATTTTATCCCCTATATCTATGGTGGTTCATTGCTTTTGTTAGTAGCAGTTTTGATTTTTGGTCATGAAGTAAAAGGACAAAGAAACTGGATTAATTTTGGCCCTATGTCCTTACAACCATCAGAGATAGCAAAAATAGCAGTGATTTTAACTTTAGCTAAGTATCTTTCTCCTTTACGCAAAGGGAATTTGCCTTGGAAAGATGTTCTAGTAGCTTGTGCAATTACAGCACTTCCTATGGGGCTGATTATGTTGCAACCTGATACAGGCTCAGCTTTGACCTTTATTCCTGTATTAGCATTGTTGCTTTTTATGAGTGGTTTTAACTTAAAATTAATAATTATTGCTGCTGTGACAGCAATAATAGTAACACCAGCAGCGTATTTTCAGGTGTTAAAACCACACGTATTAAAACCTTATCAAATAATGAGAATAGAAGCAGTTATTAACCCAGAACTCTTTGAGCAAGTGGACTTTCGACGTGAATATGGTTATCAAACCTTTCAATCTCTTATTGCTGTAGGATCTGGGGGACTAACTGGAACAGGTGTTACTAAAGGCACTCAGAGTAGACTTGGGTTTTTACCAGAACATCATACAGATTTTATTGCATCTGTTTTAGCAGAAGAGATGGGATTTGTTGGCAGTATTTCTGTACTTCTGTTATATTTGTTTATAATTATGCGCTCTATTGGAATTGCTGAACGTGCAAGAGATCGATTTGGCATGTTAGTAATATTAGGGTTTGCAGGTCTAGTTTTTTTTCATGTGATTATCAATATTGGAATGGTTATAGGGCTTTTGCCTATCATAGGAATCACCCTTCCCCTAATGAGCTATGGTGGCTCTTCTGTTTTAAGTATGATGATTCTAATTGGCTTAGTGATTAATGTAAACTTACGACGTTTTGCTAATTAAGAATCTATTTTTCAGTGCAGTGATAAGCGTCAACTTAAAGCTTTTAGCGCTGATACATTTATTTGACTGAAATTCAAAGTTTTACAGGTTTACCCAGCGCGACCTGTTTACATAAAATTAAATTGATTTACGTAAACTTGCTGTTTTGCGCAAAAATTAATTGGCAACCCCCAACTTAATTGGCCAAAAGGGGCCTACCACAAAAACGCTTTAGAGCTTTTAAAATATTAAAATGTTAAAGCTCTAAACATAAGTGTAAGCTTAGGCAAAGACCTGTTCAATTTTGGGTACTTCAGTTTGAAAGGTCCCCAAAATGAATGATATTTCTTCTTATCGTGCAACTTTAGATCAGATTTTACCAACCGTAGAAAAACCTGTTCGTTATGTTGGTGGTGAATGGAATGCTATCGTAAAAGATAAAGAACAGGTTAAAGCTCATATAGCTCTTTGTTTTCCTGATACTTACGAGATCGGGATGTCTCACTTAGGGCTTAAAATTTTGTATTCACTACTTAATCAAAAATCAGAAGTTTATGCAGAACGTGTTTATACTCCTTGGCTAGACATGGAACGTGCATTAAAGTCTGCTAACCTTCCACTCGCTTCCATTGAAAGTTTTACTCCATTAAATGAGTTTGATATTGTAGGGTTTTCTTTGCAATATGAGATGACCTACACAAATATCCTTACTATGTTAGAGCTAGGCAAGGTTCCTTTACGTGCTGAGGATAGGACGCAGCAAGATCCTTTGGTTATTGGGGGAGGCCCTTGTGTTTTTAGTCCTGAACCAATAGCAGATTTTTTTGACTTTTTATTAATTGGTGAAGGGGAAGAATTATTAGTTGAATTTATTGACTCCTATACAAAGTTAAAAGAACAAAATCTTTCTCGACAAGCGTTAATTGCAAAACTAGCTGAAATAAAAGGTGTTTATGCTCCAGCACTTTGTGAGTCAGTTAATTCTCCTTGTTATGCTTTACAAATAATTCAACCTAAAGCAGATATCCAAATGCCTTTTCCTGTGATACGTCGCTATGTTGAAGAAATAAACAAGTATCCATTTCCTAGTAATTCTCCAGTGCCTTTTACTGAGGTAGTTCACGATAGAATCGCAGTAGAAATTGCTCGAGGTTGTGTTGATGGTTGTCGTTTTTGTCAAGCTGGTACTATTTATCGTCCAGTACGCGAACGTACTCCAGAATCTATTGTCGAGACTATTACTGAAGGATTGCGTGATGGTGGCTATGATGAAGTTAGCTTAACCTCTTTATCTACTGCTGATTACACCTGTTTAACACCAGTACTTAAACAGTTAAATAAAACCCTAGATCCTCAACGAGTCTCTTTATCAGTATCCTCTTTGCGTGCTTCTGGTATTACAGAAGATCTCTCAAACGAAATAGCTAAAGTACGTAATACAGGTTTTACCATTGCTCCAGAAGCTGGTACACAGAGGATGCGAGATGTAATAAATAAAAATGTTACTGAAGAAGATGTCTTGCGTAGCTGTCGGATAGCATTTTCTTATGGTTGGAGCCAAATCAAACTCTATTTTATGATTGGGCTTCCTACAGAAACCGAAGAAGATGTACGTGGAATTGCTGAGCTAGGTAACAAAGTTAAACAGCTTGGCAAGAGTATGGGTGTAAATGTTAAAGTGACTGTTTCTGCTTCATGTTTTGTTCCTAAACCACAAACTCCTTTCCAGTGGTGCCGTATGGACTCACTAGAAGAGCTATATGTTAAACAAGAGCTACTTAGGGAGGTTTGTCATCGTTACCGTCTTAACTTCAAAACACATAATGCTAAGCTCTCACAATTAGAATGTATTATGGCAAGAGGAGATAGACGTATTGGGCGTGTTATTGAACGTGCTTGGCGTATGGGAGCAAGGTTTGATGGTTGGGATGAACATTTTAACTATGATCTTTGGATGAAGGCTTTTGAGGCTGAAGGTCTTGACCCAAGAGAAACCCTAGGAGAGTTACCTGTTAGGGCTATTGATGGTAGTTTTGTTCAATTGCCTTGGGATCATATAGATTCTTTGGTAGAGAAAAAATTTTTAGCTATTGAATATGAAAAAGGAGTAAATGCAAAAATTGCACCTCCTTGTGGTTTTCCTATTCGTATAATTGAAGGCCGTCCCACTGCCATACCACCATCTTTTGAAGACTTTGAGCAAATAGAACGTAAGCCACTGCTTTGTTTTAACTGTGGTTTGGCTTGTGATCTATCGGCAATGCGTAAGGATCTGATCAAAGCAAAAGAACTTAACAAAGAATATCGCACAGTTAAGCAATCTGCTAGTAATACAAATGATACAAATGATGCACAAGAGATGGAATTTGATCAGTCTTTGCTAGAGGTTGTACGTAGTGATGTTCCTGTTAATTCCCCACCAAGACTGCATCAATTAAAGTTAAACCGAGCTAAAGCTCAACTAGAAAAACAGTATCGTTATCGTGCTTTTTATACAAAGCTAGAGTCGGTACAGTATTTATCCCATTTAGATTTAGCTAAAGCTTTGCCAAGAGGATTTAAGCGCGCAGGTATTCAACTGTCTTATAGCCAAGGTTTTCACCCAATGCCTTTAATGTCTTATGGGCCAGCTTTAGGTGTTGGGATGATTGGTGAGGCAGAGGTACTAGATTTTATTTCCCCAGAAGTTTTAGCCCCAACAGATTTTTTAGAAAAAATTAATCGAGTTATGCCGGAAGGATTAAAATTTACTGCTCTTATAGGACTAGAGGAAACAGACGCTTCACTAGCAAAACTCATTAATTGTGCTGAATATAGAGTTAATATCTCAGCACCAGAAATCCAAAAAGCACTACTAGGACGAGTAGAACAACAACCAGAGTTAAAATCGCTCTCAATTAGTGCTTTGCATGAAAAATTAATTTCCGATCTACTTTTAAGCGAACAATTTGTTATATCTCGTACCCGCAAAAACCGCTCACAAAATGTTGATGTTCGCAAATTTGTTAAATCGGTTCGTTTTGAACAAACAGAAAAAGGTGATTTCCTGGTAATGGTACTAGAAATAAGTAATCAAGGTGGTGCTAAACCTGTGGAGATCGCAACCGCAATTTATGGAATTGAACAGGCTGATCAGGCTACATTGCAAAGTCGTGCGCGACGCAGCCGCCTTTATTCAGAAATTAATGGACAAGAATATTCCCTGTTAAAGGCTAGTAAAGTTAATATCTAAAATTTTTAGTTTTGATAGTGTCTGGTTTTGCAACAAGATAAAAATATTTATTTACATATCTTGTAAGGCTTTATAAAACCTGAATTGTCCTATTAAACTAATGATTTTTCTTGGCTGTAATTGCTACTGTACCTGCAACATCTAGAAAAGAGGAATTACTAAATGGCAAAAGAGATGATAATTAGTTCTAGTGCCCATGAAAAAAAGATTGCCATCATTGAAGATGGTATAATTACTGAATATTTTGTGGAGCGAGAGGACGAGACACAAGGACTAGCAGGAAGTCTTTATAAAGGTCGTGTTATGAAAGTTTTACCCGGT
>JAHFUF010000225.1 GCA_023265235.1 Blastocatellia bacterium | reverse complement strand
ACTGTACCATTAGGTAAGTTAGGCAGTGTACCAGCACTAACAAAGTCACCTTCCCAAACTCCTGAAGTACCTTTCCTTAAACTACCAGCATTACCTGCAGAAGAAAAATAGAGTGCGCCATTTGCTGTAACTGTATTAACAGCCTGAGCAATTGGGGCATCTTGGAATGGTGATTCATTAAAGTAAAAAACATCATCAATGATAATGTCACAACCTGCTGTGCGGAGTGCTTGAATATTAGCAGCAAAGCTTGCTACACCACCAAAAGCTGTTGCATAAAAGAGTTGTGCGCCAGGTGCAATGTCATGAACTATTTGAAGCATTGCTCTACCTTCATCACTTCCAGTAGCTAAATCTTGTAGCACCGTTACAGGAGTAGTATTGCCATTTGGGTTACCTACACCAGGTAAATTACCTGTTAGGACATCATTGTTAGCTCCACCTAGAGCATTAAAAGTATCAGAAAGCACACCAATTTTTATTCCTGCACCTGTTGTACTAAACGTAGTACGAGCAAGAGCAGCACGGTGAGTAGTGTCGCCTTGAGAGTTTACACTACCTGTTTGTGGGTTGATTTTAGGTTTTTTATTTTTGTCTAAAGATGAAAGCAGTAGCGGTAGGTTTTCACGAACATTTGCTTGCCTACTTGCAAAACCTGCTTGATAAGGAGTTACACCTGGATCAACCACATTAGAATTAGGAGTACTAATACCACTAATACCACTAGTATCTACTCGCTCAAGTTGACCTTCTATTGCTGGTTGAATATATATAACTTCTGGCAAACTTGCCATACTTTCTATATTATCCATTGGCATTCTAAGCCGTATGCTTAATGCGTTTGGATCGTCATACACTACTTTTGCACCATATTGAGCTAGTATTTGTTGGAATGTGTCATCTGTTGTGGTTACTTTTAGATCAAGTAGCACACCACCATCTTTATCAACATCCAATTTCACAGGGCGTAGTGTATTTATACCATCAACAAATGCTTCACCACGGTTTTCTTTAACTACACGAATTAACCGAGAGTCCATTTTCATTTGTTGTGGAGTACGTGAATTTTTTTCTGCTATTACAGCAGCTATTTGTTGTTGAGCCGTTTGAGGCAAAGAACCTTCATCGGCTAAGACTTGTGGTTGATCTTGAGCTTTATTAACAGTACTAGTACGCGGTGAGTCTGCTTGTACCGAATTACTGCTAAATGATTGGTTACTTGTTAAAAAAAGTAAACTTAAACAGATCACTATAAATAATACATAAAATAGTGGCTGATTTACTTTGCTAGAAGTTTTCCTAGAAGTGTTTCGCTGATTGTTATTATTCATATATATTTCCTTAAAACTTTATCTCCTAAGTTAATTTTCGTTATGACTTAAAAGTGTAGGGCTTTACCTATTCCTAAAAACTAGTTGGTTCTTAAGAATATTTTGTTAAAAATTAATTAAGGTCTATCAAAACCTATAACGAGTTAAACGGGTCTTGTCGCAATTTTAAGAAATTAAGTATAACAAGCTACTGTTATGCGCTACAACAAACTAACATACTAAAAACCTAAAGTCTCACTATAATCGTAGATTTAACACCCAGAGATAAATCACTGGGCTATTGTCAAATGCCCTTAACAGGGCATTAAAAGCTTAAGAGGTTTTAGAATCAATGGGTTACAAAGCAAATTCCATGTATATAGATTTAACTACTCAAAATTAATTCTTGGAAACCTTGCCTAATTAAAGCGGTTTGAAACCCTAGGGTAATTTCTTTTCAACACATAAGAAACCAAAAAGCAATAACCCTTATGGAAACCCAAGTTTAACTGTAAGACCATCTGTTCTATTCAATTTAAAAAAAGCTATAAATCGCTTTGTTTGTGTATTTTCTAGGTTGATTCGTTTGTATAATTTTTTGTACTTTTTAATAATGTTGTCTTCTGATTTACGAGCAAAAATAAATGATATGCCAGATGTCATGTTAAAGTTCTTAAAAGGAAATATTCTAGTAAATAGTAAAAGCTCTGGGGTTGCACTTTGACTAAAACCAATGTCGGTCAATTCTATTTTACCCTTAACATAAAAAAGATCATCTATTATTAAAGTACATTTTTCTTTTGAGATAGAATCTATTTTGAATAAAGTAGTATAGGACGAACAAGCAGCTTCTAATATTTCTTTTTCTATTTCATTTTGCCATCCTATGGTATCTCTATACTTTTCAACAGCAGTTTTGCCATCTTCTCTATATTCATTAATAACAAAGTCCATTAGATAACTCATCTCATTTTCTGACTCAAAGACGAGGGTTCGTTCTCCTTGAACTAGCCCTAACATTTTTCCTGAGTCAGCTAAAGCCTTTTCACCTAGGAATTCTGGCACTTTGATGCCAATTAAAGTTTTTGCTATTTCTCTGTAATGTTTATATTGTTCTATAAGTTGCATATAAGTTTTTACTTTCAAATGATTTTAAGACGTATTAGAAAATTAAGAGTAGATACCCTTCTAATTTTCTTTTTGGAGTAGTTTACCGAGAAAACTAGGTATTCCTTTGGTTTCATCACCCAAGAGTGCTTTTAGCCCTCTTCTAGCAACTGGGTTTTGCGGCTCGATTCTTAATGCTTCGCGAAATTCTCCTTCTGCACGACGCACCAGCCCTACTTTGGTATAGAGTTGTGCCAAGCCTAAATGTGCCATTACGTTAGCTTGTTCAATATCTAGCACTTGTCTAAATTGTTCTTCTGCTTCCCTCTGCCAACGCTGATTATTAGACAACACATGCCCAAGTAACAAACGATAGCGTGTTTGTCTAGGAGAGAGTTTAACTGCTTCACGTAAACACTTTACTGCCCCACCAATATCTTTATGCTGAAAGCAATTACGCCCATCAACAAAAAGCTGTTCAGCTTGCTCTTGTTCATCAATAACTACTAGAGCATTTATAGGTGATGGCGTTATAGCATTTTCATCTACTTCTTCTAGACTGCTCATCACTTCTTGTAAAGACAAATCTACTAGATCTGTAGTCGAAACTTTTTCACTGACCATATTAGCGGTTTCTGACATAAGCACAGTTTTTGATACTGTTGGGTAACTCTCTGGGCTATCAATTATGCTTATTGGAACAGCATATTGTTCATTTTCTGGCACCAATAATAGTTCTGTCGCACCTTTGTAACTAATATCACTCTCAAGGAGTGATGGCATAGATAAAACAGACATTTCATCTAAAGCATCTATTAAAGCTTCTGTTTCTGATGTATCTACTAACCCTTCAGTAAAAGCATTAGAATCCATAATTTCTAAAGACTGTGTAATTGCGGGTGCATCTAGGATGGTTTGTTTTAATTTATTGTCTACTAAACCTACTAAACCATCTGGTTTATGTGCTGCTTTTGGAGTATTTAACTCCCTAGACTCTTGAGAAACTATTTGAGGGATGTTTATTTCCTCTAAAGCAATATCTTCTATAGTATTAGTGACTAACACCTCAGATAATGCCTCTGTAAAGTTTGGCAAAGCCTCAGCAGGTTCAGAGATTGCTGTTGTTTCTATTGTTTCGATTGTTTCTATAATGGAAACTACAGTGGGCGAGGTTGGAATATTAATCCTATTGATTACACCTCGCTTTGACATTGGAGGGGTTAGAGGCATTCCCTCTATAGGGTGTGGAGCAGTGTTACGAACAATTGACCCTGTAACCCCTCTGGGCATTGGCATTGTTGTTGTTTCACGCACTAAAATACTTCGTCCACGATCATACAAGCTAGTAAGTTGAGTAAAAACTTCATCTATTTCTGCTCTCATTTCTTTGCTAGCAGTTAAATGACGATCTGGGTGAAATTCTCTAGCTAATTTGTAGTAGGAATTCTGTAGGTCTTCCAATTGACTATTTGTAGAAAGGCTAAACAACTGATATATGTCTCCATCTTTCATACGGGCTTTAACTAGATCAATGCGCCGTCGTAGTGCCATTTCATCAACTTTATGTGCTCCAGTTGGCCTAGCTAAAACTACAGGCACAGCCTCACCTAAGCCAAGTGTTTGACGAACAACTTTTTCAGGAACTTCCATTTTACCGCTTTCTTTGGAAAGCTCTGCAGGAGCAAACCGCTCTAAAACTCCAGCCGAAAGCAACCCATATAAAGAGCGCAATACTGTTTCTGATGGAGATTTTATCTTTACTAGTAGCTTAATTAGGCTCATCGGCTCTTTAATAACTTCTATAATCTGTCGCTCTAAAGGTCTTAGAGAAAGAGTCTGTAATCTTAGCAGTGGGTTAGTACAGGGACCAACCAATCTATTTAAGTCCCCTAACCCTCGTTCAATTACATCCATGTCACTAGTACGACGAACGCCTTCTAAGATAATACTGGCAGTAGAAAGCTCTAGCTTTAGGTCTTCAGAAATAGTTTTGTCCACTTCATAAAATTCATAATGTCCAGTTGTCCAGTTGAATATTGAATAAATAATATCCAAAATCTGAAAGGTTACATTAGCAATTAGGTCACGTTCAGAAATTATCTTTAAGTCAACCAAAATCTTACCAAACCGCTTACCACGCCCCATTTGTGCTTGAGCTTGATCAAACTGTTCTTGAGTGATGGTACTATGTCTAAGCATACTCTCGCCTATACGGTCTTCTCGACGATTACTAGAAGCAAAAATCATTGCTCCTAACTCAAAAAATACCTCTTTGCGGGTATGGTCTTGCGTTAATCGCAAACATCCTGATCTACGTTCTAAATAAAGCTGTCTTAATACATCAGGTAAGCAATCTTGGCTTAGTTCTCCCCGCATAGCTAAATTTTCTCCCTTTGTAAAATGGTTGGTGTTCGGTAAATAGGCTTTTGTGCGCAAGTCACTCACAGATATACTAAGCCTGCATTCTAAATTTTTCGCGCTAAATAAAGCAAGTATTTAGTAACCCTTTTTCAGGATAGAACTTAATGAAAGTTGTTATTGATCGTATTGAAGGCGATCTAGCAGTAATGCTAATTTTGGATAATGAAGAAATTAGCTTAGATATTCCTATCAACTACTTACCTTTAGGAGCAAAAGCAGGCGATTTTTTTGATATAACTTTTACTCCTGACACACAAAGTCGCATAGCTGCCCAAGAACGCACCAAAGAATTATTAAAAGAACTTACCAAGGATAATGATCCTAATCAGACTAACTTTAAATTGTAAAAACCATGGAAAAATTTACCTACAAAGAAGCAGGGGTAAATATTGATGCGGCTAATGAAGCTAAAAACCGTATAAAAACCCTTGCTCGTAAAACTTTTAACTCACAAGTGCTTACAGAAATTGGTAGTTTTGGCGCACTTTTTCACACAGATTTTCGCACTATGAAAGACCCTGTATTAGTCGCAAGTACTGATGGAGTTGGAACTAAACTAAAAATCGCTTTTATGACTGGGATTCATAACACGGTTGGATATGATCTAGTAGCACATTGTATTGATGATATCGCTGTCCAAGGTGCTAGACCGCTTTTCTTTATGGACTATATTGCTACAGGAGAGCTTTCTCCAAATATTATAGCTGAACTTATTGAAGGGATTACTCGCGCATGTACTGAAGCAAATTGTCCTTTGATTGGTGGAGAAACTGCTGAAATGCCAGGATTTTATGCTACTGGTGAATATGATGTTGCAGGTTTTATCGTAGGTGTAGTTGATAGAGATAAAATCATAAATGGCAGCAAAATAAAACCTACGGATCAGTTAATAGGACTTCCTTCACTAGGACTACATACTAATGGTTACAGCTTAGCGCGTAAATTATTCTTTGAAGTTGCTGGCCATACACCAGAGCACTATTTAGACGACTTGGGTAGCACCATAGCTGAAAGCTTACTTAAGCCACATAAAAACTACCTTCCTGTCCTAACAGGACTCTTTGATCAAGGTGTAGTTCAGGGGCTTGCACATATTACTGGTGGAGGGTTTTTAGAAAACATTCCTCGTATTTTACCAAACAATTGCCAAGCAGAAATAAAGCTTGGGACTTGGCCAGTGCTACCAGTTTTTAATGTGATGCAAAAAATAGGTAATGTTGAAGAGTCAGAAATGTATCGTGTTTTTAACATGGGAATAGGAATGGTTGTTGTTGTAGCAGAGTCTGATTTTGAAAAAGTAATGGCTCATTTCCAAAGCTTAAACCAGCCTTGTTATCACATTGGCCAAATAGTAGAAGGAGAAAGCAAAGTTAAATTACTGTAGGGGCGAGCCTAGGATTGATTATCTCCGATAATGTCTATTAAATTTCTATCCCTAAGCGATCACATTTCATATGTAGCCCACGACGAGTTAAATCAAGTTCCCTAGCAGTACGTGAAACATTATTATTATTTCGCTTAAGTGCTTCTGTTAGGATTTGCTTTTCTACCGCATCAACTGCTTCGGCTAAAGTTGCCTCTCTAGGAACAGTAATAGTACCAGATGTACCTAGCATTATACGTTCTGGATAAAGTGAGGTTTTACGCTGGAAATTAATAATTTCTGTAGAAAGCTCATCTACCATAGCAATATGTTGATCATCTGCATAAGCAACAATCCTCTCTATTTCATTTTGCAGTTGACGCACATTACCAGGCCAATCATAAGCTACTAACTTGTCTGCTGCTTCTTCAGAAAGTTTTACTGATTTTTCCATTCGCTCAGAAAAAATCTTAAGAAAATTTTCTGCTAAGGGTAAAATTTCTTCCCTTCTTTGTCTTAGAGGAGGAACTTGAAGACGAATTACATTAAGACGGTGAAAAAGATCTTCTCGGAACAACCCTAGGCTTACTTGTTTCTCCAAATCGCGATTAGTAGCAGCTAAAACACGAACATTGACTTTTACTGGTCGATCTTCACCTAAAACATGTATTTCACCTTCTTGTAAAAACCTAAGCAACTTAGGCTGAATATCCAAAGGAAGCTCTCCTATTTCATCTAAAAAAAGTGTTCCACCTTCAGCAGCACGCACAATACCGCGTTGGTCACTAGTAGCACCAGTAAAAGCACCTTTACGATGACCAAACATACGACTTTCCACAATGTCTTTTGCTACTGCTGCACAATTAAAAGGGACAAAATCTCTGTCACGCCTTTCGCTTTCTAAATGAACTGCTCTAGCAACTAGCTCCTTACCTGTACCTGATTCACCTGTAATTAAAACTGTTACATTATTAGAACGGATTTTATGAATATGCTCTAGTACAGATTTCATCGCAGGGCTAGCAACTAAAAACCCTGACATAGAACTTAAACAACGTAACGAACTAAGATCAAATTCTTTAGTAGTTTTAATTCTCTCACGTAAAGTATTAACTTCTAAACTCTGTTCAGCCAGTCGTACTAAAGCTGTAAGCTGGCTTAAGCGTCGTTCGCTAGCAGGTTGGCTAGTAGCAATATAAATTAGTAAGTTTTTTTGTCCACGATCAGAAAACTGACGCACAATATTTTCAGCAGACAAAGCCTGTCCACCATTAAGTTGCAAGCGTATTTTGTCATATAGCCGCCTAGGATTAGCAATCGCGCTACCTTGGCTGACAATAGGATTAAAATCTATATTGTCAGTAATTTCAAAAATTACCACAGTTACAGCAGCCATTAAATCTCGT
>JAHFUF010000224.1 GCA_023265235.1 Blastocatellia bacterium | reverse complement strand
AAATAATTTAAGTAATCCATATAATTTAGAAAATCCAAACAGTTTGCCTAAATAATATATTTTATATAAAATATACAAAATATACATATCGAGAAAATAATATGATTAAACTCCCTATTAGCAAAGCAAGGTTTGACCCAATAGAACTGCTGTATCAAGTAGCATTTGGGACAGAACGCATTATTATTCATAGACATGACAAAGAAATTGCTGCGGTTGTATCTTTAGAAGATTTACAATTCTTGGAAAGTGCAAAAAATAAAGGACAAGAAGAAATCACAAAATCACTTTTCCAACTAGCTGCAATTGTTGAATCTTCAGATGATGCAATTATAGGTAAAACCTTAGATGGGATTATCACCAGTTGGAACCCTGGTGCAGAACGTCTTTATGGGTACTCATCTAAAGAAGTAATAGGAAAAAGTATTGCTCTCTTAATCCCAGAAAACCTTCCTGATGAAGTACCACAAATTCTAGAAAAAATTAGTCAAGGCGAACATGTCAATCATTATGAAACTATACGTGTTAGCAAAGAGGGTAAAAAACTCCATATTTCCCTAACAATTTCACCAATTAGGGATACTCAAGGCGTTATTATTGGTGTGTCTACTATTGCTCGTGATATTACAGAGCGTAAAAAAGCTGAAGAAGAGCTAAAAACATCTAGAGAAGAGTTAAGAACTCTTTCTGCTAGGTTGCAATCTTTACAAGAAAATGAAAGAGCCTATGTAAGTCATGAGATTCAAGACCAATTTGGACAAGCATTAACCGCGCTAAAGATGGATCTTGCTTGGCTAGTAAAAAAACTGCCAGCTAATCAAGAGATATTACAGAAAAAGGTTGAGGATATGAGTAAAATCGTAGATAACACTTTTAAGACAATCCAAAAAGTATCTACAGAATTAAGACCAAAAATCTTAGATGACCTAGGGCTAATAGCCGCTATTGAATGGGAGGTTACAGAACTACAAAAACGTACTGGTATAAAATGTAAGCTAACCCTTCCAGAAGACGAATTAGTCTTAGACATATCCCGATCAATAAATGTTTTTAGAATCCTACAAGAAAGCTTAAGTAAATTTATTTGTTTTACTAAAGACTTAAAAGTCTCAATAATTTGGGATAGTAAGCTTGAATTATTATGTTTAGAAATAATTGACAATAATCAAATCAAAAAGCATTTAGAAATACTACCGCTTGATTTATTAGAAGCCAAAGAACGAGCACTATCATTAGGAGGAGAATTACAAACGATTTTCCAGGAAGGAAAAAACATAATCACAATTTCTATCCCCTTCCCTAGCTCATCTGTAAATTCAACCAACGAAACTCCATTTGCTACTTCAAAGCCTAATACAAGTGATTCAAATAGTTTGTTGGCAACTAAAAAAAGTAACCCCAAGCCTATCACTAAAATTCTTATTGCTGATAGCCATGCTATTGTTCGAGAAGGACTAAAACAGATTTTGGCAGAAATCCCTGATTTTGTAGTAGGAGGTGAAGCTAGTAATGCCCTAGAAATGTTAGAACAAATCCGCACAAGTGCTTGGCATATAGTAGTTATGGATATATCATTACCAGACAAAAATGGGTTAGACCTACTAAAACAAATTAGAATAGAATATCCAAACTTACCTGTTTTAGTATTAAGTACTCTAGCAGAAGAGCAATATATTTTACGTGTATTAAAAGCTGGGGCATCAGGATGTTTAAATAAAGAAAGCGCACCAGATCAGCTAATTGAGGCAGTAAGAAAAGTAGCACGAGGAGGGCAATATGTTAGCGAGTCGGTAGCAGAAAAAATAATTTTTGATTTTAGAGTAGACACGGAAAAACCTTTACACAAAAAATTGTCTGACAGAGAGTTTCAAATATTCTTTCTTATTGCTTCTGGAAAAACTCTCACAGAAATAGCACAAGAACTAAATTTAAGTATAAAAACCATAAGTACCTATCGCAGTAAGCTGCTACAGAAAATGAAAATGAGAAATAATGTAGAATTGGTTCGTTATGCAATAGAAAACAACTTGATTCCTAAATAATAATGCCTGTGATTATAGTAGTTCTTCCATCAAAATATTCTTATAGGATATGCTTAAAAAGTCCTAAAAAAAGAATTTTTGTTATCTGATTTTTTCAAACCTTAAAAAGGTCTATAAATACTAAAGAAAGATAATACAAATCTTCTGCCAAAGGTCTCGTAAAGTTGCGATTGGATTTGTGTTAATTCTAAGAGAAACAAATAGTAGTAGTAATCCTTTCTCCGCGCAATTAAATTATCCTATTTGTTTCTTTTAGGATGGCTTTAGGGTTTAGAAGATTAAAAAAGATTTTTTATAATGAATATTTCACAACATAATCTCGAAGCGATAAGTAAAACCCAAGACAATTGGCTACTTTTGAAAAACACTCCGTCCAAAACATCTCCAGTTAAACCAAACCTATTTATAAATCAATGTTAAAAAACTATTACTTAGACGACAGTAAAAGTGAGTATTCTAAAGAGTACTCTCAAACAGAAATTAAAGAGGTTCAAAAGCCTCTAGATAATCTTAAACCAGCATATGCAATAAAAGAAGCTTTTGCTGAAGGTTACACTCTTAGTAAATTGCGTGTAGACATTCTTGCTGGTTTAGTAGTCGGCATAGTTGCACTTCCCTTAGCAATGGCACTAGCAATTGCTAGTGGAGTCCCTCCACAATATGGGATATATACTGCTATAGTTTCTGGGGCTGTAGTCGCGCTCTTAGGAGGCTCTAGGACTCAAGTATCTGGCCCAACAGCAGCCTTTGTAGTTATTCTCACCCCCATAGCAGTCAAATATGGATTAGGTGGCTTAGTACTAGCAAGTCTAATAGCAGGAATAATTTTGGTTACTTTTAGCCTAGCTAAAATTGGTAAGTTTATTGAATATATTCCTTCCACCGTTACAACTGGGTTTACTGCTGGTATAGGAGTTGTGATTGCTGTTTTACAACTTAAAGACTTTCTTGGGCTTAGTGTAAAAAAAATGCCAGAGCATTTTCTTGATCGCGTAGTAGTACTATTAGCTGCTTTACCTTCAATACATTGGCAAGACTTGTCTATAGGAATATTAACTCTAACCATTCTTATTATATGGCCTAAAATTACTAGTAAAATACCTTCTCCCCTAATAGCTTTATCAATTGCAGCAATAGCAGTTTTTGTTATCTCTAAATATTACCCAGAATTTAGCGTTGTAACTATTGGTAGCCGATTTAGTTACACAATCAATGGTATAGAGTATGCTGGAATTCCTAAAACACCACCACTTCCATTACTGCCTTGGACATTGCCTGGGCCAGATGGCCAAGCAATAGGTTTATCCTTTCAATTAATTAGAGAGTTACTGCCATCAGCTTTTGCCATAGCAATTTTAGGAGCAATAGAATCATTACTATCAGCAGTTGTTGCAGATGGAATGTCAGAAACAAAACATAACCCTGATTCTGAGTTATTTGCTCAAGGAATAGGAAATATTATTGGCCCATTTTTCGGTGGATTTGCCGCCACTGGTGCAATAGCTAGAACAGCAACTAATATTCGTTCTGGTGCTCGGTCGCCTATTGCATCATTAACGCACGCAATTTTTTTACTCTTAGCAATACTCTTACTTGCTCCATTGGTATCTTATTTACCAATGGCATCTCTTGCTGCTTTACTACTTCTAGTTGCTTGGAATATGTGTGAAGCAAAACATTTTCTACACATCCTCAAAGTAGCACCTAGGAGTGATATATTAGTATTAGTTATTTGTTTTTTATTAACAGTTTTCTTTGATATGGTTATAGGGGTAACTGTAGGGCTAGTACTTTCTTCTATGCTATTTATGCATTCAATGGCAATTACTTCTAATGTCAAAATAATAAAACAAAAAAACCTACTTCTTTCTGAACCATTGCCTACAGACACAATACTTTATGAAATATCAGGCCCTTTGTTTTTTGGTGCAGCACAAAAAGCTATGAGTACCTTAAATTCAATAGGAAAATCGGCTAAAACTGTAATTCTCTACATTGGTTCAGTGCAAATGATAGATGCAACAGGAATAATTAGCCTAGAATCCACTTTGGCTTTTCTAAAAAAACATAATGTGCATGTAATATTAACAGGAGTAGGTAGGCAGCCTTGGTTTGTACTTAAAAAAGCTGGCCTTGCAAATCAAAAGAATTTGACTATATGTAAAAGCCTTAAGCATGCTTTAGAATATGCTCGTGAGTTAAGTGCAAAGAAAACCACTAGCGGTAATTATCAGGAAGGAAAGAGAGTATCACAAAAACTTTTATCTAAAACCCAATAGTCTTTATAGGTTTTCCTTTATTGTACGCTGTAATAGTACTAGATTGTTTTTCCAGTTTATTTCTAGAACTCGACTGTTTTTTGGTAAAGTATAAATCAGCGTATCAGAAAAAAGATCTTTAATATCATTTGAATTTGTTGAAATTAAGTGCTGTTGTAAATCATAAGAAAGTGCTACCAAAGTAGAACTATCAATTTTATATTTAGCAAGTTCCTTTTTAGTCACTAAATCTAATTCTGTTATTTCTCCTGAAGACAAATGCAAAGCAACCTTTTCACCTGTAGGAGAAATAACCCCGCCTCCTCTTCCTATTACTAACCATGACTCTGATAGCTTAAAGCTGTTTTGCTCCAATAACCAAAGCTCAATACGTCTAACAGGTTCTTTTTCACTAACATGCCACTGTACTAACATAAAAGTTCCAAGTTTTGAATCCGTAACATTAACAGATTCAATCTCTCCATATTGCTGAATTACTTTAGAAAAATTATTTTCCTGGCTTAAAACAGAAATCAAAGAATTTGTATCAGTTAATGGATATCGGGTTTCCCCTATAAACTCCTCTAAAATAGGGCGGCGTATAGAAGCAACCAAAAACCCCTTAGAAAATGGCTGTAAAAAGATGTTTCTCTCAAAATTGTCTATAAGTTTAATAACACTACCATCAAGTGCGTTTAAGATAAGTAGTCGGTTTACTCCTGCGATTATTAAAGATTTATTATCAGTAGAAAAACAAAGCGATGTAATACGACTAACCAGTTTTTCTGAAGCAACCTCATAAAGTAATTTACCTGCGTTTACATCCCAAACATTAAAGCTCGCTCTGCTAGGTTGAAAATAAGCTAGCAATTTTCCATCAGGAGAAAATTTTGAAAGAAAGTGTGTCTCACTTTGATATTCAGAAATATCTTCTGGCCTCAATGATATTTTTGGTGATTGAGTTAACAATAGTTCTTCTTTACCCTTTAAAGAGACTAACTTAAGTGTTGACAAGCAGTTAACCGTCGTTTTTTCTACTTTACTAGTACTTCCATACCAATAAGAGGAAATTAATGCTCTGTTGGTTGGGTTAGCAAAAGTAGTAATAACTAGTATTAATGAAGCAGCAACCATTGACCAAAAGGCAATTCGGCGTAAATTTTCATTACGTCGCTTTTTTTCTGCTAGCTCCCTTCCTAGAGCTAAAACAAAGCCTTTAGCAGAACTTGGACGCTCTGTTGATGATTTAGCTAAAGCATCTAATATTGCTTGATCAACTGAATTAGAAAGGTGAGGAGCAAAGGTTGAAGGAGCTTTTGGCTCATCATTTATATGTTGTAATGCTAGCTCAAAACTCTTTCCTAAAAATGGTCGGCGACCTGTCAGCAGTTCATAAGATATTACACCTAAGCTGTAAACATCAGAGGCTGGAGTAGCAGGCTTTGCACAACACTGTTCAGGAGACATATAAGGTAGGGTTCCAACCATTGCCCCTGTATGAGTAACATATTCAACTGTAGCGTTAAAAATATCTGTGTTTATGTCAGCAAAATCCTGTGTGTTTAAGTTTAAGGAGTTTGTGTTTGTGAACATCTCGCCAGTACGTAAATTTTTTCTTTCTTGAGTTAGTTCAAAAGATTCTGCAGCTGACTCTATGGCTTTATTAGAACTAGGTTCAACACGCCTAGTTAATTTCTTTAATATAGATTCTACATACTTAGGTAAAGTCTCCTCAGATTCTGGTAATTCTTTGTAACCAATAGGATCTGTAACCTTTGCTAGCCCAAAGTCTAGTACTTTAAGCTTAAAAGTGGTTTTGTCTTCAATAAAAATATTATCTGGTTTTAAATCACGATGTAAAACCCCTAGTTGGTGAGCAACCGAAATTGCATCAGCAACTTGAGACATAATTTTCACTGTTTCAGCTAAAGAAAAAGTCTTTTTCTCCTTCATTAAGCTACCTAGTGAAATACCTGAAAGAAACTCCATTACCAAATAGCCTATATCTTCTTTACCTACTTGAGTAAAGCCAAAATCCATTACTGAAACAATATTAGGATGTTTAAGTTTTCCTAGAACTTCAGCTTCACGACGAAACCTTTCGATAAACTCTTTTTGAGAAAGATTTTTTGGAAGTAGGGTTTTAACTGCTACATAACGCTTTAAGCCCAAATGCATAGCACGATAAACTAGCCCCATTCCACCTTTACCAAGGCGTGATTCTAAACGAAACTTGTTATCTAGTATTGTTGAACCTGGCATAGCACTCTCAAGAGTGCCTTGCTCAGCAGGGCAAAGCGAAAAGTTGTCTTCATAACAAAACTGACAAATTGGACAAATTTTCATAAAATACCTCAAAAAATTAACACCCAATTTGAAGTTATATCATTAAAATTATTAATTGTTTATTAGGATTTAATAACATCTCATTTGTTTGTCTCTATTTTTTTAATGCTCTTGACTGGTCTTTTGGTTGGACTGGCTGTGGTAGGAGAAAGGTTTTTTGACCCTGTACGCAAGCTTTGTATTTCCTCAGTAGAAAAATCTCCTGCTGCTTCACTAAAACCCAAAGTAGTTAACTGTTTAATTACTTTTTCATAAACATTTATAGCTTCAGCACTACGGTTTTGCTTTTGATATATCGCCCCCATTTGAGCTAGTATCACAGGAGAAAAACCATTTCGCTTTGTTAGAAATTCTGTTAATACTGTTAATGTTTTATTATCATTTTCGCTTTCATCTTCCTCATCATAAAGCTGGACAATCTCATTATAAACCAAAGGCTCATTAAGCCCTAGTGCTATAGTAGCGTCACTATAAGACTGTGGTGTGTCTGAAAGTATTGTGGTTAATTCTGTAATAAAACCTTCTACAGAGGACTTAACATCTATTTTAAGCTTTTTCTTTAGATTACTTGTGTCTTTTTCTGTTGAAGCATCTACTTGATATTGGTAAAGACGACTACGAAAACTTTTATCAAGTTTCATTAACCCAAGAACTTTTTCTAGTTGAAGAAAAGCTACTTGATAACTCCCTAATTGCACTGAAACAAAAGCTAGTTCCAATCTAGCAGGAATATGCTCAATTTTACTTGTCTGAGTCACTCTAAAAAAGGCTTCTGATGATTCTTTCCATAACCGCCTCTCTTTAAACAAAACCCCTAATAAATAATTAACATTTATATTATCACTGTCTTTTTCTAGTGCTTTATAAAGCTCAATTGTTGCTTTACCACCCTGTTCTCTTAAGTAATAAACCAGAGCACGTTCATAATACCAATTAACACTTTTTACGTCTGGTACCGTTTCAGCTATTTCTTTTACAACTGGAGTC
>JAHFUF010000223.1 GCA_023265235.1 Blastocatellia bacterium | reverse complement strand
TCTTTCCGATAACTTTTTTCTAAATGAGCAAAAGATCAGTTAGTAGGTTTGTTAAGAAAACAAACTTTTGTTAATATTAGCCAGCTTATGTTTAAGAAAAAAAGCCTCCTAAACAAAATACTTAAGCCAAATGCCTTGTATCAAGCATTAGCTCTTTTCTTTGTTCTATTTACTTTTTTAGACATAGTTTTATTTGGATATTGTGGCGAAGAATTACCATTTCCAACAACTTGTTTATCAGAAATTGTAGAAGCTAGTATTACAAACCCAGATGATGAAATAGCTCTTTCAACAAACTTTCAACAAGAACATGAAAGACACAATCAAGCCCCTTGTAGCACAGATGAGGATTGTTGTTTTTGTTGTTGTGTGCATTGGGTATTAACGACAAGAATTTTTATAGATAAAATAGAAATAACTTTACCTTTAGAACGACCAAATAAAATTGATTTGCTTGAATCTCCACCTAGCAAAACTTATCGTCCTCCACGTACCATTTAATTATCCTTAGCTTATTCATTTTCAACCACTTATAGCTTTAGCCAATTTTGCGTACAAACATTTATTTTTAGTAATTGCGAAAGTTTTTGCTAAAAACCTTAATTCCTTTGCTAGCAAATATTAACTATTTTGAGGTTGAAATTATTTTCAAAAATTAAACTCTAAATAACTGAATACTCATAACTAAGGAGAATTATGTTAGCTCATAAGTTTTCATTTGTAAGCCACTGCTCTACCTTTCTATTAATTTTGCTAATGATTAGTGTAGGGAGTAGTTTTGCTCAAACCTCAGATAGTTTATCAACAAATAGTATTTCTGCTAGTGAATTAATAAAACAAGCTTTAGCAAATAATACAGAACTTGTTGCTATTAGATTAGAAATAGAACGCACTCGCGCTAGACTAAAACAAGCTGGCTTGCGTCCTAACCCATTCATTGATTTTGAACAAAGTTTAACCAATTCAAGTAATGAACGCTCTTCCAGTATAGGATTTTCACTAGCAATTGAATTAGCAGGCAAACGTCAGCGACGAATAGATCTAGCACAACTAGAAATAGCAATTACAGAAGCTAATGTAGCAGATCGTGAAAGACGATCAGCTAATGAAATACGCTCTCTTTATGCAGAAGCACTTTCAGCGCAACGTGAACTAGAGACTATGCAAAGACTTAATAATCTAGATGTTAAAACTGCCCAAATTGTAGAAGTAAAGATAAAAGAGGGAGAATCTGCACCTTTAGAACTTAACCTACTCAAAGTAGAAGTAGAAAGGCTAAAGTCTCGTCGCAACTTAGCGGAGGGCAAATATCAAGCCGCAATACTACGCTTAAAAAGTGTAGTAGGAATCCCGCTTGAACAACCTTTGCAGTTACAAGAAGAGTTACTTACTCCTGTAATGACTCAATCAAACTATTCTTTGGTTGAAGTTATGGCATTAGCTTTACAAACTAGACCAGACCTAAAAGCTGCTAGATTATTTGAACAAGCAGCACAAGCAGGGTTGCAACTGGCAAAAGCTCAAGTTATACCAGACTTGGTTGTTTCAACAAAATATTCAAGGGAAAGATCATCATTTAATGATACTCCTGTTGGAATAATCAAAGACAAAGATAATGTCTTTACTTTTGGAGTATCAATAAACTTACCTCTATTTAACCGTAATCAAGGCAACCAGGCTGACACTTCAATTTCCATTACTCAAGCTCAAAAACGACGAGAGTTTCTAGAACAACTTATCAAAGCGGAAGTTTCTGCTGCCTATGCCCGCTATCAATCAACTCAACTTGCGGTTAGCGGCTTTGAACAAGGGGTTATTGCCCAGTCAACAAATAACCTACGTATCTTTCGAGAAGTTTATAATTTAGGAGAATTACGTATTACAGATCTAATTACAGAACAACGTCGCTTGGTGGATTCAGAGCGCGAATATACAGAACTACTAGCAGAACGCTACCGAGTATTGTCTGACTTAAACACAGCAATAGGAATTACTAGTTTAGGAGGCACAAGCAAATGAACCAACAAACAATAAACCCAATAAACAATAAACAATTAAATGTTGGTGGAATAATTACACTCGTTATTATTGGCTTAGTAACAGGGGCTATTGTGCTAGTAATTTGGACATACAAAAAGCCCGCTCTTTCAGCTAGTAGTTCTTCAGAAAAGCATGAAGAAAAATCTACTGAACATAGCGAACACGAAGAAAACAAAAATGAAATAGAACTTACGCCAGAGACTTTAACCGCAGCTAATATTCAGATTGTAGAAGTAACTGAGCAAGAAATGGCTACTACTTTGAAAGTAACAGGAACAGTAGAAGCCAACCAAATGAACTCACAACAGGCTAGTGCATTGGTTTCAGGACGTGTTGAAAAGGTACATGTAGTGTTAGGCGATTATGTAAAAGCTGGATCAGTATTAGCTATGATAGCTAGCCCACAGATTGCCCAAATGCACGGTAAAATGCACGAAGCAGAAACCAAACTTGCTCTAGCACAACGTAACCTTCAACGAGTAGAAAAAGCAGAAAACCGCGTTGCAGTACTTTCGGCAAAAGCCAAGCTAGATGAAGCTGAAACGACATTACGAAGAGTTAAAAAACTAGTAGAACTACAAGCAGGAGCAGGTAAAGATTTAATTGCAGCAGAAACCACTTACCAAACAACTAAAGCCGAGTATGAATTTCAAAGCAACATAGCTCTTAATCGTGAAATAGCCGAAGCAAAAGCAGAGTTAGCTACTGCTGAAGTAGAATTATCACACATTAGAGATGAAATGAGAGCCTATGGTGTAAATGCACCAGAAGAAGAACATGTTGATCACAAAAAGGATACAGCTTTAATTCCCTTACGTGCTCCTATTTCTGGCTCAATTGTAGAACGAATGATCAATGCTGGAGCAGGAATAGAAGTCGGTAAAGCTATTTTTACCATTGCTAATTTAAGTACAGTTTGGGTAATAGCTAATGTTCCAGAATCACAAGTAAGCCAAATCGAGCTTGGTTCAAAAGCTGAAGTCAAAGCTGCCATATTAGGAACAGAAAAGCTTGCTGGCAAAGTTACTTACCTTGATCCTCGATTAAATGAAGAAACCCGTGCTGCAAAAGTAAGGATAGAGCTTTCCAATCCTAAAAATAAGCTCAACCTAGGCATGTTTGTAGAAGTGAATTTCTTAGTAGCTAGCGCAAATACTTTTAAGGAAAAAGGTTTAGCTATACCAGAAGAAGCAATCCAACGAATTGAGCAACGTACAGTAGTTTTTGTTTCTAAATCTGATAAACCAGGACACTTTGAAGTGAGAAAAGTTGAGATTGGTGATGAAGCTAGTAATGGCTATCAGCATGTAATAAGTGGTCTAGAAAAAGGTGAAAAAGTTGTTACCAAAGGCAGCTTTGCGCTTAAAACTCAACTGATGAAAGGCGAACTAGAGGAGGGCGACTAATGATTAACAAAATAATTCGCTTATCTATAACACACAGATTGCTAGTGTTATTACTAGTATTAACATTAGTTGGAGCAGGGGTTTACAGTTTGCAGCGACTACCAATAGACGCAGTACCAGATGTTACTAATGTGCAAGTTCAAATTCTTACTTCAGCACCTTCACTAGCACCACTGGAAATAGAGAGACAAATAACTTTTCCAATAGAAGTAGCAATGTCAGGGTTGCCAAATGTTGAAGAAGTTCGCTCAGTATCAAAGTTTGGTCTATCAGCAATAACAGTTGTGTTTAAGGATTCTGTAGACATCTTTTTTGCTCGTCAATTGATATTAGAACGCTTAACACAGGCTAAAGAGCAAATCCCAGAAACAATTGGTTCTCCTGAGATGGGGCCAATTTCTACAGGATTAGGAGAAATTTATCAATATGAAATAAAGGGAGAAGGCTATGACCCAATTGCACTACGCACAATACAAGACTGGATTGTACGTAGGCAGTTAATTAGTGTTCCTGGAGTAGCAGAAGTTAATAGTTTTGGAGGGTTAGAAAAACAGTATCAAGTAAGATTAAACCCTGTAAAACTCCAATCTTACAACCTTACACTTAGAGATGTTTTAGAAGCAGTAACCAAGAATAATGAGAATGTAGGTGGAGCCTATATTGAACATGGTTCGGAGCAATATTTGTTAAGAGGAATGGGTTTAGTTGAATCAGCAAAAGATATTGAAAATATTGTAGTTAAAACAGCAGCAGAAGGTGTCCCAATTTTTGTTCGTGATTTGGGTGAAGTAGTAGTTGGAGCAAATGTTCGTCAAGGCGCAGTTACAGCAGATGGAAAAGGCGAAATCGTGGCTGGAATTGTGATGATGCTACAAGGAGAAAACTCCCGCGCTGTAATTGATAGGGTAAAACAACGTGTAGAACAAGTAAAAAAGACACTCCCCAAAGGAGTAGAGCTAGTTCCTTTTTATGACCGAACAGAGTTAATAAATCGCACAATCAATACAGTAACAAAGAACTTAGTGGAAGGTGCATTGATTGTAATAGTGATTTTAGTATTGCTACTAGGAAACTGGCGTGGGGCATTATTGGTATCAACAGTAATTCCTCTGTCAATGTTAATAGCCGCAATCTTTATGGTGATCTTCAAAGTTTCTGGTAACTTGATGAGTTTAGGAGCTTTAGACTTTGGCTTGATTGTAGATGGTGCGGTGATAATGGTAGAAAATGCTGTTCGTCGCGTCGCAGAAAAGCAATATTCTATTGGTCGTACTCTTACTAAAGAAGAACTTTTCTTAACTATTCGTGATTCTTCATTAGAAATATCTAAAGCAATGATTGCAGGTGTTTTAATAATCACTATAGTATACCTACCGATTTTAAGTCTGACAGGAATCGAAGGCAAAATGTTTAAACCTATGGCGATGACAGTAATATTTGCATTACTTGGCTCAATGGTGCTTTCGCTCACTTATATTCCTGCGGCAATGACAATAGTTTTACGTGGAAAAGTATCAGAAGAAGAGAGCTTTGTAATTCATTATGCTAAAAAGGTTTATACAATTGCGTTAAATTTGGTAATGAATAACCGTCACCAAGCTTTAGCAATAGCAACAGGTCTAGTAATAATTAGTGCCAGCCTGTTTCCATTGCTTGGCTCAGAGTTTATTCCAAGGCTTGATGAAGGAGCTTTAACAGTTCAAGCACAAAAACTTCCTAGTGTGTCACTCACCCAAGCAATTAGTACTACTACAGATATAGAAAAAGCTTTGAGGCAATTTCCAGAAGTAACTACAGTAATATCTAAAACTGGACGACCAGAAGTAGCCAATGATCCAATGGGTGTAGAAACAAGTGATATTTATATTGGGCTAAAACCTCATTCTGAATGGACAACTACTAAACATAGAGAAGAGTTAGTTGAAAAAATGTCTGAAGCTTTAGCAGAAAAAGTACCTACAGCAGGTATGAGTTTTTCCCAACCAATAGAGCTAAGGATGTCTGAGCTTATTTCAGGAGTAAAGTCTGATATAGCAATCAAGTTGTTTGGTGAAGATTTAGAAGTGCTTAATAAAAAAGGTGCAGAAATAGCCCAAATAGTAAGTAAAGTCACTGGTGCAGAAGATGTAAAAGTAGAACAAGTTTCAGGTCTACCACAGTTACAAATAAGACCAGATCGCGCAGTGATTGCCCGTTATGGAATTAATGTTGCTGATATAAACACACTGGTTGAATCACTAATAGCTGGAAAACTAGCAGGACAAGTTTTTGAGGGAGAACAAAAGTTTAACTTAGTTGTAAGGCTAGGAGAAGAAAGCAGCAAGAACTTAGAATCTATTAAATCCCTACTTGTGCCTGCACCTAATGGAGCCAAAATCCCATTATCACAACTAGCAAGTATTTCTTTGGTAGAAAGCCCATTACAAATATCAAGAGAAGATACTCATAGACGTGTAGTAGTAGAACTAAATGTGCGTGGACGTGATATTGGTAGTTTTGTAAAAGACGCACAAAGCCTAATAGATAAACAACTTCAACTGCCATCAGGATACTACATTACTTGGGGTGGTCAGTTTGAGAATCTAGAGCGAGCTACAGAAAGATTACTAGTAGTGGTGCCGCTAGCAATGTTATTAATTTTCGTAATGCTCTTTACTGTATTTGGTTCAACTAGACAAGCAATAATCATTTATACAGGTATTCCTTTTGCCGCAGTAGGAGGAGTTTTAGCTTTGACATTACGCGGGCTACCATTCTCCATTTCAGCAGGAGTAGGTTTTATTGCCTTGTTTGGTGTAGCAGTATTAAATGGCCTTGTAATGATGAGCGCCATAAATCGACTAAGTGAAAAAGGGTTAGCTACAGAACAAGCGATAAGAGAGGGCGCGGAATCAAGGTTACGACCAGTGCTAATGACTGCACTAGTTGCTAGCCTAGGCTTTATTCCTATGGCATTATCTACATCTGCCGGGGCTGAAGTTCAACACCCATTGGCAACAGTTGTAATTGGCGGGCTAATTACCTCAACGTTCCTCACTTTATTAATTTTACCAGTGCTTTACAGTAGGTTTGGTTATAGATAGAAAAAATAGTAAGATAAGTTTTTGCGGCTTCGGTCATCGTTTGAGCTATATTAATAAGGCTGGATAAGGCTGGGAATGCAGGCATCTTGCTCGCTGCTTCTTTGTATAGTAAGAGTTATGGGCAAGGTGCTCGTGTTGCTGGAGGTATTGCAGGCTTACGTGATGGAGTTAGGATAATTCCTGAACGTTGGTTAAAAAACCTACGTGGCAAAGAAATTTATGAACCAGAATTAAAAAAACTAATTGATTGGCGGTGCTAGCTTTATAATTACTCACAACCTTTAATTGTAAAATAATTCTTTATTACGTCTGGTTCATTACCTATTTCTAAAAATGCAACTTTGCGATCAGAAAAATACTTGATTAACTTACAATTTTGTTCAAGACTCATGCTTCTTGCCCAAATAACTTTAGCATTATCAATGTCTGCTCCATTATAAACCCATTCATTATGAACCTTAATATCTGGCAAATACTTAATTAAAATCAGATAGCGGTCTTTGCTTTGGCTTAGCTTTGAAATTATTTCTTCACGTTTAACCATCCAAGTAGGAAGATAGGTTTTTGGCGGTTCCCAATAAGCAGGATTGACATAAACAAAGGGATCTACTTTAAGGGCTACTGGTAAAACAATTAACAAAACAGAATAAACAGGCACTGCCCAAACCATTAATTGGCCAACAGCCCTATTTTGCCACCGTAAAAAGTAAATTCGCCTCATAGATTGCAAAACCAGAAAATAAACTAAACAAGTTGCCGGTGCAGCATAATGAGGAAAAAGGATTAAAACTTGTAACATTCCTATCATCAATAAACCCAAACTTAACAAGGCAAAACGTACCCAAAAATTTTTTCTTAGCCAAAGCAAAGCTATTAGTAAAAGCGAAAAAGGTATGCCAAGAAAAAAACTCCATAAATTTTTTATTTTTAGCAAAGAAAAACTAATAAAATTACTTATTCCTTTGTTTAAGTTATACAAACTTAGAAACATATTTTGGGCAACATGCTCAAATTCCTTGTGGTTAAATTGCACTTGACGAGGTTTAACCCAAAGAAAGTTAGACACATTAGCATAAGTATCTTCATATAGCTGAAAAGGCATAA
>JAHFUF010000222.1 GCA_023265235.1 Blastocatellia bacterium | reverse complement strand
TACATGACTTGCGTACTATGCCTGATGGTACTGCCTATATGGTAATGGAATATATTCAAGGCGATACCTTAAAACAAGAAATAGACAAAAAAGGTCTTTTCCTCCCTAAAGAAGCTCTAGAAATTATCTCTCCTATCGCAGACGCGCTTAATGCCGCACATGCTTTAGGTATTGTCCATCGTGACTTAAAACCAGAAAACATAATGCTTGGAACTAGTAAAGATGGTCAACCAATAATTAAGCTCCTAGATTTAGGTATTGCAAAAGTATCCAATGATCGTATTACTGCTGTTACTCGTAGCGATCAAATTCTTGGCACACCTGGTTATATGTCACCTGAACAGTGGGGATTAAAACCTAAGGATGGCGGCCCAAAAATTGATCATCGTGCTGATATTTATAGCCTAGCAATTGTTATTTATGAAATGATTTGTGGAGACTTACCTTTTGAAGGCGAAACCCTCCATGAAATGGCAACTCAACATTTATTTACCCCACCACCAGCACTTCATGAAAAAACTAATAATGTTACGCCTACCTTTAGTAAAATATTAATCAAAGCTATGTCTAAAGAACGTAGCAAACGCCCTGCTACTTGTGCAGAACTTATGAACCAACTGCGTATGGCAACCTTTTCTACTACAGCACTGCCACCTATAATAGAAAGCCTCACTCAAGCCCAAACTGCTCCTATAGAAGTACGTCTTGGTAGCAGTACACAGGTGACATTACAAACTCTTGATATAGAAATAGTAGCCCTTGATGCTACAGGGCAAATAATAGATCGTCACCGAGGCCAAAGCCAAGGTTTTAGCCAAGAATTACCCAATGAAGTACTTTTGGAAATGGTTTGGGTGCCCGATGGATCTTTTCTAATGGGTTCACCAGAAACTGAGCTAAAACGTTCTATAGATGAATCTCCTCAACATTTAGTACATCTTAATTCATTTTTTATTAGTAAATACCCTATTACTCAAACACAGTGGTATGCAGTTTCGCTCCTACCTTTGATTGGTCGCCCACTTAACCCTGACCCTTCTAGTTTTAAGGATGAAAATCGCCCAGTAGAAAACGTTTCTTGGGAAGACTGTCAAGAATTTTGCTTACGACTCTCTGCACAAACTGGACGATCTTATTCTTTGCCTAGTGAAGCTCAATGGGAATATGCTTGTAGAGCAAGAACCAGTACGCCTTTTCATTATGGAGAAACCATTATTACAGAAGTTGCAAACTATAATGGACTTTTTCGTTACGGTAATGGGCCTAGAGGGGCTAATCTTAATCAAACAACCCCTGTTGGAAGCTATGGTATAGCCAATGTTTTTGGACTTTATGAAATGCATGGAAATGTGTGGGAATGGTGTGCAGATGCATGGCACGATAACTATATTGGTGCCCCTACAGATGGAAGTAGTTGGGAAGTAGACGCCGTAGACAGCCGTCGTGTAATGCGTGGAGGTTCATGGTATTCCCAAAGTAATTTATGTCGCTCAGCCGCTCGTGCTGGCAGTTGGCCAAATGGTAACAATGATTTTTTAGGCTTTAGGGTAGTATTAAAATTTTCTTCTAATAGTACAGCTACTGGTAATACAAGTAACTTAACCCTATATTCACCTTACAAAACTATACGTTCTTAATTTTAATATTTCGGCTAAACCTCTATTTTCATTTGGCTATTTTATGGCTTTTTTGTCCAAATTTCAGTGTTCAGTGTTAAAGCACTAGGATCGGGAATTTTATTCAAGCAGTCCATTGCTTTAGCTACGGACTCCTTCAGTTTTTTTTTACTAAGTGATAGAATGGTGGCCATTTCACGTACCATCAAACTTTATCAAAGCAACCCCTAATTGTGCGGTTAGCAAATATAGAAAGGCAAAAATTTTATGATAGAAACCATTGAGCAATATCTTGGAAATGACGCTAAAAATTTATTAGAGCATCAGTCAAAAGGTATCCCTAAAGAATCCTTACATTTACCAGGCCCAGATTTTGTTGATCGTATTTTTATCCAAACCGATCGCTCTCCACAAGTACTACGTAGTATTCAAGCCTTATTTGGCACTGGCCGTTTAGCCAATACTGGTTTTATGTCCATTCTGCCTGTAGACCAAGGAATTGAGCATTCAGGCGGCTCTTCATTTGCCCCTAATCCTATGTATTTTGATGGCGAAAACATTGTTAAGCTGGCAGTTGAAGGTGGTTGTAATGCGGTTGCTTCTACCTACGGCGTACTTGGCTCTTGCGCTCGTAAATATGCTCATAGAATACCGTTTATTGTTAAAATTAACCATAATGAGTTTTTAACTTATCCTAACAAATTTGACCAAATTATGTTTGGTAGTGTTGAACAAGCCTGGAATATGGGCGCAGTCGCTGTAGGAGCAACTATCTATTTTGGTTCTCCTGAATCTAGCCGCCAAATTATTGAAGTAAGCCAAGCTTTCCAACGTGCTCATGAACTAGGACTAGCTACTATTCTTTGGTGCTATTTGCGCAATAATGCTTTCAAAACAAGCACCATAGACTATCACGTAGCAGCAGACTTAACAGGGCAAGCTAATCATCTTGGTGTCACAATTGAAGCTGATATTATTAAGCAAAAATTACCAGAAAATAATGGTGGCTATAATGTTTTATCTAGTAAAGAAAGCCCTTATGGAAAGACCAACAAGAAAATTTACTCAGAATTATCTAGCGACCATCCAATAGATTTAACTCGTTATCAAGTTGCTAATTGTTATATGGGTCGTCAAGGTTTAATTAACTCTGGTGGTGCTTCTGGTGACAATGATTTTGCTGAAGCAGTGCGCACAGCAGTAATTAATAAACGTGCTGGTGGTATGGGGTTAATTTCTGGCCGTAAAGCCTTCCAACGCCCAATGGATCAAGGTATCAAGCTGCTTAACACAATACAAGATGTTTATCTCTGTAAAGATGTTACAGTTGCGTAGCTCTTAAAAACCGTAGCCGCAGAAAAATAAAAATAATTTTTTCTGTGGCTATTTTCTTTTTTAAGCTTAGGAAAACCATAGGAGATTTTTTTATGAGTATTGCTAAATCCCAGCTTGAAGCACAAACATCTGCATCAACAGCATTTACTGAAGAAACTTTGACCCAATTAAGATTTTTAAGCAAACTTTATCCCACCATTGACGCTGCTTTAGCACAGATTGCACACTTAAAATCTGTCCTAACTCTACCTAAAGGAACAATTCATATTGTTAGCGATGTACACGGCGAGTTTAAAAAATTAAAACACATTATTAATAATGCTTCTGGTTCACTACGTCCACTTGTAGAAGAAACTTTTGGGGATAGGCTTAATGTAGAAGAAAAATTAAACCTACTTAATTTAATTTACTATCCAAGAGAAACCTTTGCTACTTTGACAGGAGAGCTTGCCACACTTCAAGCAAGAAGTGATTTTCTGAGGCGTACTATTAGGCTTGAGTTTGAACTTTTAAGAAAATTAGCTTGTGAATATAGCCAAAAAACTTTAGAAAAATTTTTTCCAGACCCTTATAAAATCCTCTTTCGTGAGCTTTTGTTTGAACCAATGATGAACCGTAAAGAGGAATATTTTAGCGCGATTTTTGATGAATTAGTAGCTTATGGTAAAGACCTAGATGTGCTAAGACTTGCTGCACATGTTATTCGTAACCTACTTATTTCAGAACTAATTGTAGCAGGTGATTTAGGCGATCGTGGCCCACGAATTGACCGAGTAATTGATTACATTATGCGTCAACCTACTGTAGGAATTACTTGGGGTAACCATGACGTTTCTTGGATGGGTGCTTGTCTTGGACAAGACGCTTGTATTGCTACTGTTATGCGTATTTCCTTACGTTATCGCCGTTTATCTCAATTAGAAGAAGGCTATGGTATTCCTGCGGCACCACTGGAAAAGCTTGCTCGCACTGTTTATGGCGATGATCCTGTAACTCGCTTTAGTTGTAAGGGTGAAGGCTTACGCGACCCACAACTAATGGCAAGAATGCAAAAAGCAATGTCTATATTGCAGTTTAAGCTAGAGGGTCAAACTATTCGCCGTAATCCTGAATATCAAATGGAGAACCGCAATTTACTCCATTGCATCAACCCAATAGAAAAAACAATAGAAATAGATGGTAAAATCTATCCTTTGCTAGATGAGAATTTTCCCACAATTGATTGGAATGATCCTTATAAACTTTCTCCAGAAGAAGAAGTTTGTATTGACAGATTACGCCAATCTTTCCTACTAAGCCCTGTGCTTTGGCAACAAATGAGCTATGTAGCTCAACGTGGAGCAATGTACTTAAGACGCGACCAAAATCTGATTTTCCATGGCTGTGTTCCTGTTGATGATGAAGGTAATTTTTTAAATATGGCTGTAGACGGTGTTGAGTACAAAGGAAAAGCTCTCTTTGAAGCCCTTAGCGTTGTTGTTCAACGTGCCTTTCGTAGCAAAGCACAAAAAGATATAGATATGTTTTGGTATTTATGGTCTGGCCCGCTTTCGCCGCTTTTTGGTAAAGATCGAATGGCAACATTTGAAACTTACTTTGTAGCAGACAAAGCCACTCATAAAGAAACCAAAAACCCCTACTTTAAATTAATTCATACTAAAGAATTTTGTGAAAATATTTTTAAGGAATTTGGTGTTTCACCTGATGAAGGTCTAATTGTTAATGGACACGTACCAGTCAAGCTAGAACAAGGAGAAAACCCGCTTAAAAACAGTGGTAAAGCTATTACCATTGATGGAGCTTTCTCAGAAGCTTATGGCGACAAGGGTTATACCTTGATTCTAGACGCTAGCCGAACTTTTTTAGCCCAACATCATCACTTTGAGTCAGTAACTGAGGCGATTACTCAAGGCTCAGACATTATTCCTACTATTCAAGATGTGCGAGTTTATGAACCATTTCGTCGCGTAGGTGATACAGAAAAAGGTGAAGAAATTCGGCGAGAAATCGAGCTAGTAGCATCACTTATCAAAGCTTATAGGGAAAACGCTATCACCGAACAACAGCCTATGAGGAATTAAAAACTGTTAATACCCAGCATTAAACCGTTGGGTATTAATTTTGATCTCAACTTTCTAGATCGCTATCCTAGAGAGTTCAGTTAACTTATCAGGAGAAATCTGTGAAAGAGTTACTTACCATAGCAGAGGCACGCTTGCCTCAAATGATTGAAGAGCTAAAAACTTTAGTGGAAATCGAGTCCCCTTCAGACTCTCCAAGTGATGTTAATAACCTAGCAGCTTATTTGAGCAATAGACTAGATAAATTGGGGGTAAAGGCTAATCGTATCCTTGTGCAAAATGGTGGTGATGTAGTGGTTGGTCGCTATGGTGGCGAAGGTAAAGCAGTAATGATTTTAGGGCATATGGACACAGTTTGGCCATTAGGTACACTTGCTAGACGACCTGTTAGAATTGAAGACGACAAGCTTTTTGGCCCAGGTAGCTATGATATGAAGGCTGGTTTAGTAGTCGCAATCCACGCTTTAGAAGTATTGCAAGCTTTAGATCGTAACCCTAAACACCCAATAATATATTTCTTTAGCTCGCTTGAAGAAACCGACTGCACCCCTTACAAATCAGTATTAGAGGCTAATGCCCAAGCTTGTGATTATGTATTAGACTTAGAACCAGCTTGGCCAGGTGGAGCGGTAAAAACTGAGCGCAAAGGCAGTGCTAATTATGTCTTAAATATTCGTGGTCGAGCGGCTCACGCTGGAGCTGATCCTCGTAAGGGTATTAGTGCAATTACTGAACTTGCTCATCAAATACAGACCCTCAATAGCTTTACTGACTATGAACAAGGCACTACAGTAAATGTTGGTGTAATAAATGGCGGGATCCGTCCTAATGTTATTCCTGATAATGCTAGAGCCGAAATAGATGTGCGGTTTTGTCGTTTAGTTGATGGCCAAGCAATTGACTCTAAAATAAAGGCTTTAGAACCTTATTTATCAGGAACAAAGCTAGAAATCACTGGCAGAATAGGAATGCCTCCTCTAGAGCGTACAGAAAAGGTTGTCGCGCTTTATCAAAAAGCTAAAGCAGTTGCTGCTCAACTAGGGTTTGAATTAGGTGAAACCTCTAGTGGAGGAGTAAGCGAAGCCTGTGTTACTTCAGCATTAGGCATTCCTACATTAGATGGTTTGGGTGCGGATGGAGACGGAGCGCATGCCGAATATGAACATGTTTTGCTTCCCTCTTTGGCAACACGTACCGCTTTACTAGCAGGATTATTACTAGAATTGTGAAACCAAGTAAAGCACGTAGTTATCTAGAGTATATTTTAATTCGTAGTCTTTTAGGAGGGCTGGCAGTTTTGCCACGTCCAATTCGCCTAAAAGTAGCTTATTTCTTTGGTTATCTAGGCTATTTACTAGCTAGTAAATTACGTCGTACTGCTAAACGTAACTTAGAAATGGCTTTGCCTAATTTATCTAACCCAGAACAAGAAAATATTATTCAAGGAGTTTTTCGTAATTTTGGCCGATTACTTGCAGAATTTAGTTACTTTCCTAAACTTACTCGTGAAAGTATTGAAAATATAGTTGTTTATGAAGGGCTAGAACATTACCTTAGTGCAATAAATAAAGGGCGCGGAGTACTTTTCCTTACAGGGCATATAGGAGCTTGGGAGCTATCATCATTTGCACATGCTGTTTATGGTTATCCTCATAACATTTTGGTTCGACAAATCGATAACCCCTATATTGATAAGCTAGTAGATTATTACAGAGGTTGTAGAGGGAATAAAGCAATTGACAAAAATAATTCTGTGCGAGCAATTCTTTCAGCCTTAAAACGAGGTGAGGCTGTAGGAATTTTGATTGACTTAAACACAGTGCGTAATCAAGGGATTTTTTGTGATTTTTTTGGCATTCCTGCTTGCTCTACTACTGGACTAGCTACCCTAGCATTACGTACTAAGGCAGCAGTTGTACCAGGTTTTTTACTATGGGATGAAAAGCTAGGTAAGCATAAGCTTCATTTTGAACCAGAAGTAGAGTTAATTATTACAGGGGATCAAAAAGAAGATATTTTGCAAAACACTGCACAATTTAACAAAGTTGTAGAAAAAATAATTCGGCTCTATCCTGACCAGTGGATGTGGGTACATCGTCGCTGGAAAACTAGACCTGAAGGTGAAAAAGGGCTTTATTAAAAGCTTTATTAAGGTTAAGTGGCTCGGTTGTAATCATCTTCTAGGCGGACAATATCATCTTCCCCAACATAAGAACCATATTGAACTTCTATAACAACAACTGGTTCTATACCAATATTTTCTATTCTATGTATGGCTTTAATAGGGATAAAGACTGTTTGACCTGCCTGTGCTTGAAAAACATCAGCATCACGAGTAACTAGAGCTTTACCAGCTACAATAGTCCAATGTTCTGAACGTTTGTTATGATATTGCAAGCTTAAACGACACCTTGGTAACACTATAAATCTTTTGACTTTATAGCAATCACCTTCTTCAAGTACTGTAAATGTCCCCCAAGGGCGTTCTTCTGTAGAGCAATTTAATGTTGATACGTAACTTAATGCAGATGACAAATTGTCCCTCTTTTTTCTACTAATAGCGAGTTTTGAAAATAGTCTTACCATAATAATAAAATACTCCTTCTT
>JAHFUF010000221.1:2683-7644 GCA_023265235.1 Blastocatellia bacterium | reverse complement strand
TATTAAAAGACTGGTATTTAGCACCATCATAACGACAAACCCCTTCATTGGTGGCAAACCACATATAGCCTTTACTATCTTGCAGAATGTAATAGACTGCATTGTTAGGCAAACCGCTACTAGTATTGTAAGTTTTGAATTTATAAATTTGTGCTTGTACTGAAGGGGTCAGTAAAACTAGTAAAAATATAGTTATGAGATATCTCATAAAATATAAACCCCTTTGTACAAAATGGGTGAGCAAATAGTACTTTTAGTTTAGATACTTAAATTTTCAAAGCTGCGACTAATCTTGCATTATGGAACATCTTTAGCACAACGAAACCCTAATGTTGCATCACTACGTGTTGGTTCAATCCAATTTCTGGCAGAGGTAGTAGCAACTGCTTTACCTTCTTTATGTGAACCACCTCGTATAACTCGATAATTATCACCATCAATGATCTTAAAAGAAGAACCAGCATAAGAAACAGGTTTAGAGTCAGTCCATTCCCAAACATTACCGCTCATATCATAAAGCCCTAATGGACTAACACCTTTCATAAAAGCACCTGCGGGCTTTATACCGTCTTGAGCAGCTTCTTTAGTATTGGCTTTAACCACGTCCCATTCATTACCCCAAGGGTAACGAAGATGTTCTTTGCCACTAGCAGCAATCTCCCGTTCTTCTTCTGTAGGAAGGCGTTTACCTGCCCATTTAGCATAAGCTTGGGCTTCTTCCCAAGTTATTTCAGTAACTGGTTCTTGACCATTACCACGATAACTGCCATTTACCCAAGAAGAAGGAGCTTTATATTTTGCTTCTTTAAGAAATTTTGCATACTCCTCTTTTGTTACTTCACGGTTATCAATTAAAAATGCCTTTATTGTTACTGTATGCGAAGGTTTTTCGCGATCTTCCCCATCACTAGCCCCAATCTTGTATTCTCCGGCGGGTATTTCTACCATTTTTAGCTCAATAGGTTGGTATTTAGGTAAATCTAGTATTATTGGTGTAGGGCTTGGGGGTTTCCCCTTAGGAGTAGCACTAGCAGAGGGTGTAGGGCTTGGGGTTTTTGTAGCTGGGGCAGGCGTGCCTCCACTAAAAGCAAAAAAGTATATAGCTCCAATAATGACCACACCTCCTAGACCAGCTAATGCCTTAGTTTGGTTGTTTAATGGTATCTTTTGACCAAATATTTCTATAGTGCCTACTGAGGTGTCTTCTATATTTTTATTAGCTTTCCCCTTGGCTTTACTTTTGGTTTTTCCTAAAAGCTCATCTAAGCTACCATCATCTTCAATTTCTTCGTCCAACCCTTTTTTGCCTGCTTTACTTGGGGGTTTGAACATAGGGGGACTATAAGGAGTAGAAGATTTACTTTCTGGTACAGCCGCTTCAAAAGAAGGAACACTAGGACGATAATCACTAGAAGGCTCTTTAGAATTAGTCAAAAGTTGTTCCGCGTTAAAATCAAAGGAAAAGCCTGGTTGCCCTTCCTGTGGTTGAGTATTAGAAAACTCACTAGGCTCAAACGGAGGAGCATCTTGCCCTCCTGATGTTGGCGGTTGTGCTTGAAATACCATTGTTTGTGCATTATCAAACATATCCCGAGTTAGCATAATTTGGTTATAGGTTTGACAATGAGGACAGGTAAAGCGATGGTTATACTCTACAAAAGCAGGGCCTACGGTCATTTTTATTAAGTCCCTTACTTCTTGAGCACAATTACAGCATAAACAGACCAGCGACCAGCTTTCATCAGAAATTTTAATCAATGGTGATGACATACTCGCCCACCACTCCTATTAAAAAATTTACTAGATTACTAAATATAATAACCAATCTTAGAAAAAGCTCAAATTACAATCTTTGTTCTTTAGTTTTAAAGAATTTAATTAGCCCTAGCCCTAAAGGACTGGGCTACTATCAAATGTCCCTAACGGGACATCAGGAGTTTTCTTTATTTTCAATAAGTTACAAAGCTAATTCCATGTATTATAAATTTAATCATCATAGGAATACTCGTTAGTATAGGAGTATTCCTATGACAAAACAGCTATTTGTGTTTAGGCCCGTAGATGCTAAACATTACCATGCCTTCCATCTTTGGTCTTACTTCAATGGTGCCATAAGGGTTTAGATCTACTTCTAGACGGTCTAATATCTGTTGACCTATCTCTCGGTGAGTGATTTCACGACCACGGAAACGTACACTAGCTTTCACTTTATCACCATCTTGAAGCATTCTTACTGCATTGTTTTTCTTGAATTGATAGTCGTGTTCATCCGTAGCAGGACGGAATTTTATTTCTTTAACTGTAACTGTGGTCTGTTTTTGTTTTGCAGCATGAGCTTTTTTCTTCTGCTCATATTGCCATTTACCATAATTAATAATACGGCATACAGGCGGTTGGGCTTGTGGGGCAACTTCTACTAAATCCAATCCTTTTTCTTTGGCAATATCCAATGCCTGTTGTGGTGTCATAATACCAAGTTGGCCACCATCTTCATCAATTACTCTAATTTCTCTTACACGAATACGATCATTAATACGTACTTGTGGAAATTTCTCCTGTTGACGTAGGGGACGTTTTTGAGTGTTATTAGTGCTAATTGTTCACCTCCTAAAGGTTTTTATTTTTCTTAAGCCTTACCAAGTTTACTAATAAACTGGTTTATTATGATTAACTAGATTTAGATCTTTGCAAAAGATCCGGTTAAACGGCCAAAACTCTAATATTATTTACTTACAGTTAGATATCTGGATGACAAGAAATTAATATTTCTACGAGTAATTGTACAACGCCTTTTGGCATTATAAAAATCCACGCAAGTAACATAGCTTATCAACACCATACTAAAGAGCCAGGAGAACTCTTTCTAGCTTGCAGCCTGCGCTCTTGCCATACAAATTTTAGAAGGTTATTGATATTTCCAATAACTTGTTTTGATTGGGTAACTTGCATATTTTGAAAAAGGAATGAAAGTCAATATTTATGGCTATAATAGCAAATTCTTACTACAAGCACAATCTTTTACATAGCTTTGAAAGTTAGTAAATGACTTTGCTTAAAATGAAAAAGGAATGACCAGTGCCATTCCTTTGAAAACAAAACGTTTATTTTAACAATCTTTATTAACCTTCTGCTTTAGCTTTTTCAATTTCTTCAACCAATGCAGGTACAATCTCAAATAAGTCACCAACAATACCTAGGTCAGCAATATCAAAGATCGGTGCATTAGCGTCTTTGTTAATTGCTACAATGGCAGATGCGTTTTTCATACCTACTACATGTTGGATAGCTCCAGAAATCCCTACAGCCAAATAGAGTTTTGGTGCTACTGTTTGACCAGAGCTACCAATTTGACGATCCATTGGCAACCATCCTGAGTCACAAATTGGACGAGAAGCCCCAATATCAGCTTCAAGTGCGGTGGCAAGTTTTTCTACTATTGCAATATTTTCTTGGCTCTTAATGCCTCGACCAACAGAAACAATGATCTTAGATTGTGTAAGATCAACAGATTGTTTTGCTTCACGGAAAAGTTCTTGTGGTTGTAGGCGAATTTCCTCAGCAGAAAGCTTAACAGATAAAGCTTTAACCTCTGCACTTCCTGATTCAACATCATCACCACGAAACGCACCTGCTTGGAAAGAAATTAGTATAGGAGCACTATCGTGAATACTCACATCAGCATTAATTTTACCTTGGAAGATCTGTCTAACTAGGGTTAGGTTTCCTTCTTCTAATTTATAGCTAACACAATCTGCAATCAAGGATTTGCCCATAGATGCAGCTAATTTGGGAGCAAAATCACGGACAAGGTAAGTATGAGCCAGTAAGACATATTTTGGCTGAAGTTCTTGAATTACCTGACGCATAGCCAAAGAAAAGCCATCTGGAGTATAGCTTTGTAGATGTTCATTATTTACTAAATAAATGGTGTTAGCTTTTTTTGTTGCTAGCTCTTGTGCGATAGTGTCTACTCCAAAACCAAGTAAAGCAACAGATAAAGACAAGCCCATCTGAGCAGATAAGCGTTGTCCAGCTAAGACAGCTTCATAAGTAACACGATTAAGTTTTCCTTCACGTTGTTCTGCAAATACAAGTATTCCACTCATGATATTCTGCTCCTAGTATGCTTGCACTTAGAGTACACGCATTTGCTTGAGTTTAGTTACTAATTTAGCGGCTGCTTCTTTAGCTGAGCCATCAATAATTTCTGTCTTTTTGCTCTTAACTGGGAAGGAGACTCGCTCGATTTTTTGTTTAGGGGTTAAAAGTTCTCTGCTAAGAGAAAGATCTGCCAAAGTAACTTTGCGAATTTCTTTCTTTTTAGCATTCATAATGCCTTTCAAAGTAGCATAACGAGGCTGATTTAACCCTGATTGAATAGTAATAGAAGCTGGTAGCGGTAATTTATACCATTGGAACCATCCTGCTTCTAGCTCACGTTTAACCCGAACGCTCTTTTCACCTTCTTGGACTTCTACTGCCATAGCAATAGTAGCACTAGGAACACCCAAGAGTTCACCTAGGATTACTCCTGTTTGAGCAAAACCATAATCATCAGATTGAAGACCAGTAAAGATTAAATCAAACCCTTCTTTACCAATTACTTCAGCCATTGCACGAGCTTGAGCTAGGGCATCTAGGTTATCTAAAGCAGGATCACAAATATGTATGGCACGGTCAGCACCTTTAGATAATCCTTCTTTTATTGCCATTTGAACTCTATCTGGCCCAAGAGAGCAAATAACAACTTCTCCACCTAATTTTTCTTTTATTTGCAGTGCTTCTTCTACTGCATAAGCGTCAGGTTCATTAACATCATAAGCAAGATCTCTATCTTGGATCCATGTTCCTGTTTCGTTAATACGCAAAATTGCATCGCGAGAAGGAACTTGTTTAACACAAACAATTATTTTCACGATTTTACTCCTGGAAACGCTTAAAGATTACCGCAGCATTTGTGC
>JAHFUF010000221.1:0-2673 GCA_023265235.1 Blastocatellia bacterium | reverse complement strand
GTATCTTGGCTTGGCGTACTTTATTTGGCACATAATCAAGATCACAATCCGGATCTGGTGTTTCATAGTTAATAGTTGGAGGAATTTGTTGGTGATAAAGTGCTAAGACACTAATACCTGCTTCAAGTCCCCCAGCAGCACCAAGTAAATGTCCTGTCATAGATTTTGTAGAACTAACTGGAATATTATAAGCCTCTTGACCAAAAACCTGTTTAATAGCAAAAGTTTCTATCTTGTCGTTAAATGGCGTAGAGGTACCATGAGCATTAATATAGCCAATATCTGCTGGTATAATACCTGCATCTTTAATAGCATTTTTCATTACTCTAATCGCACCACTTGCATCTTCTGAAGGTTGTGTAATATGAAAAGCATCTGAGGACATTCCATAACCAACAATTTCTGCAAGTATACGTGCCCCACGTTGGCGAGCAAATTCATATTCTTCTAAAATTAAAATCCCTGCACCTTCACCAATTACAAAACCATCACGTCCTTTATCAAAAGGGCGGCTAGCGGTTTGAGGAGAATCATTACATGTTGAAAGTGCGCGCAAGGCAGCAAACCCAGCTACGCTCATAGGAGTAATTGCCCCTTCAGCACCTCCACAAATCATTGCATCTGCATCACCACGCTGAATAATTTTGAAAGCATCTCCAATTGCGTGAGCACCGGAAGCACAAGCTGTTGCTGTTGCAGAATTTGGCCCTTTTGCTCCAAACCTAATAGAAACATTGCCAGCAGCAAGGTTTACAATTGTAGAAGGAATAAAGAAAGGTGATACTTTACCAGGCCCACCTTGTAATAGTTTTGTATGTTCGCGCTCGATAATACCAAAACCACCAATGCCAGAACCTATATGAGTCCCTATTTGATCAGCGTTTTCTGGAGTGACTTTTAAGCCTGAATGGTCAACGGCTTCTTGCGAAGCAGCGATTGCATAATGAATAAAGACATCCATTTTTTTTACTTCTTTTTTGATGATGAACTTTTCTGGGTTAAAACCCTTTACCTCACCAGCAAATCGCACAGGATATTCACTAGCATCAAAATGCGTAATATTTTCAATACCACTACGGCCTGCGAGTAATCCTGCCCAAGTCTCTTCAGCAGTATTTCCAAGCGCACTAACAATTCCAATGCCTGTAACTACTACTCGACGATTCACAATACCTCCTAAGTAAAGTAGAAAATTATAACCTTACTAGTTTAACTAAGTAAGAAACCTGTATTAGTAAAAATTTATTTTGGTAAATGGCTTTCTATATAAGCAACTGCGTCACGTACACTAGTAATTTTTTCTGCATCTTCGTCTGGTATTTCAATACCAAATTCTTCTTCAAAATGCATTACTAGTTCTACAGTGTCTAAAGAATCTGCACCTAAATCATCTATAAAACGAGCATTAGAGGTAACTTCTGCTTCGTCTACACCAAGTTCTTCAACAATAATTTGTTTAACTCTTTCCTCAACATTTGACACATCTGCCATAATTTTTCCTGCCTTTCAATATATATGTATTTCAAAAATAGTGTTTAGAAATAAATTGATTTAATCCTGATTTCTTGTTATCTGCTCTAAAGTATTACTATCTTCTACATTAAATAATGTAGCATTAGGAGCAATCTTTTTGATAAGCCCTATTAAGACATTTTTAGGGCCAACTTCAATAAACTTTTCTACTCCATTATTAACCATTAATTCTATAGATTCTACCCAACGTACAGGAGAACAAACTTGGCGAATTAGGTTTTGTTTCAGGTCTTCGCCCTTAGTAGTAAAACTAGCATCAACATTATTAACTATAGGGAAGATAGGATCTTGAAACTCAATCGCACTTAAATCCATTGCTAGTTTGTCTGCTGCTGGTTTCATTAAAGCACAATGGAAAGGCGCGCTTACAGGTAAGATTCTTGCCCTACCAGCTTTACGTATTTTTAATTCTTCTACTGCTCTTTCTACAGCCGCTTTATGTCCAGCAATCACTGCTTGTGTTGGGGTATTAAGATTAGCAGGGCTACAGACTTCATCACCAGCAACTTGTGCGCAAACCTCTTTTACTACTTCTAGGTCTACTCCAATGATAGCGGCCATTGCTCCAAGTCCAACCGCAACAGCGTCTTGCATATAAATACCGCGTTTACGTACTAATTGAACTGCTGTAGAGAGGTCTAGGGCGCCTACGGCAACTAAGGCAGAATATTCACCTAAGCTATGACCAGCAACATAATTTGGTTGTAACCCTAATTTACTTAGTACACGATAAACAGCAACAGAAACTACTAAGATAGCAGGCTGAGTATTAGCCGTCAATTGGAGTTCAGAATCTGGGCCTTCAAAACAAAGTTTACTAATAGCAAAGCCTAGAGCTTGGTCTGCTTGATCAAAAACCTTGCGGGCTTCCTCATAATTCTCATATAAATCACGCCCCATACCTTGATATTGCGATGCTTGTCCAGGAAAGACAAAAGCTGTTTTAGTCATAGTCTTAAGTATATTACTCCTTATAACCCTGATGAATATTACTAGAAAAATTATTATTTATTTTCCTTAAATAGTTCATTAAAAAAGCTTTCACGATGTTTTAGGAAATATGAGATAGCTAAACCATCCAAAAATACCCCAAAAAAGAGACTAATTATTACTAATATAGGGGAACCAAAAATTGGAAGC
>JAHFUF010000005.1:7551-28270 GCA_023265235.1 Blastocatellia bacterium | reverse complement strand
GAGAAAACCTTTCCTCTAGTTTCTTTACTCCTAATAATTCTAGCTCTGCAGTTATTAATTTATCACTAAATTTTTCTGTATGGCGTTTGGAAGAAAAGATTCCTGCAATGATTTCATCAAATTTTTCTGGAGAAACGCTATCTTCTGACTTGAGAAGAAAATCTGTTTCAGGTTGTGACTTAGTATTAGTTTTTGACGACAAATTGGACTTTGAGGAGAGCTTTTTACTAGACATATTTTTACACCTAAATGTTTCTATCTATTTGTAGATAGTAGAATAATTATTTATTTTTTGTCCAGAGCCAAGTGCTAACTGTTAATAGTTTTATTATTGAAGACATTTATTTTGAGGTGTAAAGTTAAGGCAAAACATATAGGAGTATAACTAATGGACGAACAAGACCAAAAATTATTAAAAGAGTTATTACAAAAAAAGTTACATGGCACTTTAAGCAAAGAAGAAGAACAAATGCTCTTTGATTTATCAGCAAAAAAAACAGGTCGCAACCCATCAACTCCAACTTCATCAGCCGATTTAGCCACAGGTCTTTCTGCACTAAATAACTTAATGACTGCTACTGATTCTCTTACTAACACTTTAGATGAAATGGCTGGAAAAGTTAACACCAAGAGTAGTCAAGCAGAAGCAAAACAAACAATAGCAGAGATGGAAGCAGAAAAAAAATCAAAAGAAAAAAAATGGTGGTGGTAGTAGGGGCGAACCTGTGTTCGCCCTCTGTTGCAGAAAAGAAGGGCAGACCTATGTGTCTGCTCCTACATATAATTGATTAAAAATTAGTCTTCTTCAGACACTCTAACACGGCCTTCAGCCTGTGCTTCAGCAATAATCTTTTGCGAAATTAATGCTGGCACTTCGTCTAGATGGGAAAATTCCATTGAATAACTACCCCTGGCAGCAGTGATGGAATTAAGGGTTGGTGGATAGTTAAGCATTTCTGAAAGAGGAACTTGAGCTTTGATCACTTGTTGATTGCCGCGTGCATCCATACCTTGGATACGTCCGCGCCTAGTATTAATATCTCCCATTAAATCCCCGGAAAATTCTTGTGGTGCAACAATTTCTACATGCATTACTGGTTCTAATAATATAGGTTTAGCTTTTTCCATTGCATTACGAAAAGCTTTACGGCCAGCTATTTTGAAAGAAAGTTCATCTGAGTCAACTGGGTGATAGGAACCATCTATTAGTTCTACCTTAAAATCTATTACATTATAGCCAGCTAATGTACCTACAACAGCCGCTTCTAAAACACCTTTCTCAATAGCAGGGCGGAAATTAGCAGGCACTGAACCACCAAAAATCTTATCTACAAACTCAAAACCACCTCCGCGCGGTAGTGGTTCAAAAATACATTTACAATCTCCAAATTGACCACGGCCACCAGATTGTTTTTTATGACGACCTTGTACTTCAACACGAACCTTAATGGTTTCTTTATAAGGAACTTTAGGGGTGTGCAACTCTACTTCTACAGCATAGCGACGTCTTAATTTTTCTACTGCGGCTTCTACGTGTAGCTGACCTGAACCTGAGAGCAAAAATTCTTTTGTTTGTGCTTCACGAGTATAACGAAGGGCTTGATCTTCTTCTAACATCTTTGATAACGCAGTGGAGAGTTTGTCTTCGTCTTGTCGCGATTTAGGGACAATGGCAAAGTTGATTGCTGGTTCTGGAAAACGTACTGGAGCATAAATTATTGGTGTAGCTTTATCAGCAAAAGTATCCCCTGTAGTAGTTTCTTTTAACTTTGTTACTGCAATAATATCTCCTGCATTGGCCTCAGTAATTTTTTCCATTTTATTACCTTGGATTACATGAATTGGGCCAAGGCGTTCATGAGCATTTTTAGTAAGATTAAATACTGTGGCATCGGCTTTAATTGAGCCTGAATAAATTTTACATAAAGTGATTCTACCAAATTGATCTGCGACAGTACGAAATACAAACGCTGAGTAAGGCTCACTGCTACTAACCTTACGGCTAGTTTCCTCTGCATCAGCTTCAGTACTAACACGTCCTGTTACTTCGCCTAAATCGGCTGGCGATGGCAAGTAATTAACAATTGCTTCTATTAAAGACTGACTACCAATATTACTTAAGGCAGAGGTAGCAAACACAGGTACTACGCGTCTTTCTAAAATAGCAGATTTAATTCCTGGCAATACATCTTCATCTGGTAAAGTGCCTAAATCAAAGAATTTTTCCAGTAAAGCGTCATTACCCTCAGCAATCACTTCTATTAAAGCCTCACGCGATGAAGTGGCATCATCTTTTAACTCAGCAGGAATATCTCCTTCAGTCATTTTGCCACTACCATCATTTTGAGATATATAGGCTTTCATTTTGACTAAATCTATTACACCACGAAAAGTCTTTTCGCTGCCAATAGGTAGATGGACAGCCACAGCAGTACGACCAAATACTTCATTAATTCCAGCCAAAGTATTCTTAAAATCTGCTCGCTCATACTCCATTTTATTAATTACTATTGCTCGTGGTAGATTAAACTCATCTGCATAGCTCCAGGCTTTCTCAGTACTTACCCCAATACCCCCAACGGCATCAACAACAAATAGTGCCGCATCACAAACACGCAAAGCACCACGAGCTTCATGCACAAAAGCAGTAGCTCCTGGAGTATCTAAAATATTTATTTTATGACCTTTCCACTCAACATAAGCTGGTGTGGTTTGGATTGACATTTTTCGAGCAATTTCAACCTCGTCAATATCTGTAGGGGCTGTCCCATCAGCAACACGGCCTAAGCGATTAACTGCTCCAGAGGTAAAGAGCATTGCAGCAATTAATGAGGTTTTCCCCGCTTGACCATGGCCAACAACGCCAATATTGCGAATTTCCTGTGTTGCATATACCTTCATTTGAATCCTCCAAAATGTACTAGAAAAATTCTATAGATAAATACGTGGGATAAAATAGGAAATGCCCATAATGTCACAATTACTAATACTTTTCAAGCCCCCTATCACAGATCCAAGTATTTATTTGAGCCTATAAAGTAAAGGTTCAAAACCGAAAAACCAGAATTTAGGTTTTGTGCAATTGACGAACACTAGTGCTGTCATTATAATTTGACACTTTACTGAAAAACCAATCTTTACATTAAATAATAATGTAGTTAAACCTTGGGAGGTAAACTAGCTGTGGCTTACGCAGTTATTCTTTCTGGCGGCAAGCAGTTTCGTGTCACTCCAGGCCAAGTTGTACGAGTACCAACTATAGAAAAAATAGTTGGTAGCAATGTAGAACTAGAGGCTTTGACCGTTTCTGATGGTTCAAATATTCAAATCGGCACTCCTGTCTTAGATCAAAAAGTAAAAGCTACTGTTGTCGAGCATGGACGTGGTGAAAAAGTTATCGTGTTTAAGTTTAAGCGTCGTAAACAATTCAAACGCAAACAAGGTCATCGCCAAGGCTTTACCGCTGTTCGCATTGATTCGCTAGCCTAAAACTACAAGCACAATTTCTAAGGAGAAAATTTTATGGCACATAAAAAAGGTGTAGGTAGTTCTCGCAATGGTCGCGATTCTAACTCTCAACGCCTAGGAGTAAAACGTTTCGGTGGTCAACTTGTCTCTGCTGGAGAAATTTTGATACGCCAACGTGGCACACCACATAAACCTGGCAAAAATGTTGGGATTGGCAAAGATGATACCCTCTATGCTCGTATTACTGGACTGGTAAAATTTGAAAACAAGGGTCGTATGGGTAAATTCGTAAGTGTCTACCCAGTAGTAGCCCCTGTTCCAGTACAAAATACCGTAGCATAGTCTTAACCCTATTTTAATTAAATAACTAAAGTGTTTATTGATCGAGCAAAAATTTGGATAAAAGCTGGTAATGGCGGTAGTGGCTGTGTTGCTTTCCGTCGAGAAAAGTTTGTTCCCCGTGGAGGCCCATCTGGCGGAGACGGTGGAAAGGGCGGTGACGTTTATCTAGAGGCTAATGATCAATTAAACACTTTACTCACATTTCGTTATAATCCTGAATATTCTGCTCCTCGTGGTGCTCATGGCCAAGGTAGTAAATGTGCTGGCCAGAATGGGGTAGATATTATAGTTAAAGTTCCTGTAGGAACTTTGGTAAAAGATTTTGAAACAGGTGAAGTATTAGCAGACTTTGTTGGGACTGACCAACGCGTATTACTAGCAAAAGGTGGTCGTGGAGGTCATGGTAATGCTCATTTTGTTAGCTCAATTAATCGTGCTCCTAGACGATGGGAAGTTGGAAAACCTGGTCAGGTTTTTCACTTAGAACTAGAACTTAAACTACTAGCAGACGTGGGAATTGTTGGTTTTCCAAATGTAGGTAAATCTACTTTGATTTCTCGTATCTCTGCGGCTAAACCTAAAATTGCTGATTATCCTTTTACTACACTAACTCCTAACTTAGGAGTTGTTGATGTAGGAGATTATAAACAGTTTGTTATTGCTGATATTCCTGGTTTAATCGAAGGTGCGCATGAAGGAGCAGGACTGGGACTGCAATTTCTTAGACATGTAGAACGTACTAAACTACTTTTACATCTCATTGATGTTTCTAGTGCTACTGGTAGAGATCCAATAGAAGACTACCAAATAATTACCAAAGAACTAAAAACCTATAGAGAAGACTTAGCTGACAAGCCTGTAATAGTAGTAGCTAATAAAGTTGATGCATTAGATGAACCTGAAAGACTAGAAAAGTTACAACATTTTTGTCAAGAGCAAAACTTACGGTTCCATAAAACCTCTGCTGTTACAGGAGAAGGAACTAAAGAGTTGATCCATATTGTAGCTAAAGCATTAGAAGAAGTAGTTATTTCTTAATGTCATTAAAATTAACAAAGCCAATAAAGTATAGGCGATCAGATGGTAGGCAATAAAGATGCGTGTGGGCATTTTAGGTGGTACATTTGATCCAATTCACTATGGGCATCTAGAAATTGCTAACCGAGTACAACAGTTTTTTAGTTGTGATCGCATTTATTTAATGCCTGCTTACACTCCGCCACATAAAACCAAAAATGTAATTAGCTCTGCTTATCATCGCTATGCAATGGCAGTGCTAGCAACTAATGAAATAGAAAAAATAGTAGTTTGTCGCCTAGAGTTAGAATCCCCTTCACAACCTTTTACTGTGCAAACTATTGCACAACTGAAAAAAACTCTTGGCACAGAAACACAGTTGTTTTTCATTATGGGAGCAGATATGTTCTGTGACCTAAACAATTGGTGGAAACACCAAGAACTAATTCATACTTGTCGCATTGTTGTAGTTACCCGACCAGAATACAAAATTGATTTAGTAGAACGCAGTTTAACCCTAAATATGCCTATTAAAAACTTATGTGGACAAGAAAATTACTCAGAACTAGATATAGCTCAAGAAGCAATTTTCTACACAAACCTAGCAGAACTTAGTATTTCTGCTAGTAGTATTCGCTCGGCAGTAGCAAAAGGAGAACCTATTAATAAATGGGTGCCTTTATCTGTGGCAAGTTATATTGCTAAATATCAGCTTTACCAGGATCAGCATGAACGAAACAACCAATAACGAAATAACCAATAGCGAAATAACTAATAACGAAATAACTAATAGCGAAATAACTAATCTAGCAATTAGTCTTTTAGAAGTTCAATCATCAAACAAGCGCATAGAAACGCTAATTCGTGCCATTAGCGATAAAAAAGCTACTAATATAGTAATTCTAGACTTAAGAGAAATCGTTAGTTTTACAGATTACTTTATACTATGTAGCGGTCGTGCAACACGTCAAGTACAAGCTATCGCGGACGAAGCACAAGATCAATTACGTAAAGAAGGTTGTCGTACTTCACATATCGAAGGCTATCAAAAAGCTGAATGGATATTAATGGACTATGGCGACTTTGTAGTTCATATTTTTGGCCAAGAAGCGCGTGAATTTTACAACCTAGAAAGATTATGGCGCGATGCTAAGCGCACTGAAATTAAAGACGAAGTTTGATGAAGCTTAGTTTAATATGGATCGATAAAACCAAAGAACAGCATTTGATAGAACTTATCGACAAGTATTTGCATAGACTAGCTAAATATGCTAAGTACAACATTTTAGAATTAACTCCGGCTCGCAATCAAACAGAACGAACAGCAGTTTTAGAAACAGAAGCAAAAGCAATTCTTAATGTACTAACACCAGAAAGCTATAAAATTGTCCTAGATGAAACAGGACGACAGTTTTCTTCCACAGCTTTTGCCCGTTTTCTAGAAAAACACCAAATTGCTAGCACTAAAGAACTAGTGTTTATTATTGGCGGGCATTTTGGTTTATCAGAAGGTATTAAACGACAAGCGGATTTGATGTTGTCTCTATCTAGTCTAACTTTTACACATGATATGGCACGTTTAATTCTAAGTGAGCAACTCTATCGTGCTTATACAATTATTAATAATCACCCTTATCAAAAGTAAGGAACAATGTATTAGTTAAATTAGTGTTAATTTCCTATTTTTGTTACTTAGGAGGCTACATTTCTCTTAACCTTAAGGGAAAACAGGCATTTTATGGATAAAGAAAGACTTAAGCATTTTGAAACAAAGTTGCGTGAACGGCGTGCTGCTTTAACTGGCGTAGTAGAAAGAACAGAAAGCTATGGCAGGGAAGCTGATACAGAGCTAACTCAAGATCCAGCAGATAAAGCATCAAACGCTTATACTAAAGAACTACTCTTTAGTCAAAGTACTAACGATCGTTTTATCTTAAAATTAATAGAAGAAGCCTTGGTTCGACTAGAAGATGGTGAATATGGTGCTTGTATTAATTGTAGCAAGGAAATTCAACCTAAGCGTCTTGATGCAGTACCTTGGGCAAGACATTGTATCACTTGCCAAGATTTACAAGAACGTGGCCTATTGGATGATGAGGATGAAGCTTAATTGACTTCACTTAAAAGTGGCTAGCCTAGGGTTTCTAATATAATAATGAAGCAAATTTCTGATGCATTACTAGCCACTTTTTTTCCTGCCTCTTGTCAGCTTTGCGGCCAACTGGTTGAAACTAAAGCCTCTGGCATAGTTTGTCAAAAGTGTTGGAACGACTACTTGCCTTTCCAACTATCCAAATCGTGTCAAAAGTGTGGTTATCCTTTTTTATCCTTAGAAATAGGAAACCTTCCTCCAAAAGATTGTGCGTATTGTAGAAATACCCTATTTTCTCTTGCTCGCTCTTGCGGTGCTTATGAAGGGGCTATGCGAGCTAGTGTTTTAGAGCTTAAAACTTCTCCTTACCTATCCGAAAAACTCTTTGAACTAATAAAAAATACTTTGACACAATCTAATATCCTAGAAAAAGTTGACTTAATTATTCCTATTCCACTACACCAAGAAAGACTAGCCAAACGGAGTTTTAATCAAGCAGAACTAATAGCAGAAAAAATATCTGATTTTGCTAGCATCCCTTTAGACAACAGTAGTTTAGCTAGAATCAAACCTACGCTTAAACATAGAATTGGGATGGATAAAATAGATCGTAGCAATAGCTTAAAAGGGGCGTTTCAAGTAATGCGTCCAAGGTTAATTGCTAATCAGGTGATTTTGCTAGTTGATGATGTTTTCACTACTGGTAGCACAATTTCTGCAGCTACTAGCGAGTTAATCAGAGCAAAGGCAAAAGAAATCAGGATTTTTACCCTAGCAAGAATAGTTTGATTAAGTTTTGCTTCTGTCAAATTTCTAAAATAAAAACTAATTGTGTAGCTAGTAATATTTTTTAAGAATAGAAAATTAAAACCCTCAACACTTAAAGTATTGAGGGTTAATTTTCTAGGAGTTTAATTTTTTCAGCTTATATAAATGCCAGTACTTAATCTATTCGTCATCATCATCTTGAACTGGTATAGGAGCAGAATCTATTGGGTTAACTCGCCTTGGTCTTTGTGATGGCTCAACATTTGAATCAAATAGTCTAGCTTGTTTGTTTTTTCCTAGACGATGAGCAATTTGATTATAAATTTGTCCTGCAACATCTGCTGATACTGAGCCTTTTTCTCCTGAACCACTAGAAATTACCACTACTACCATTTCAGGGTTATCAGGGCTACTAAAAGAAGCAAATAGTCCTAATTTAGACTCTTCGCCATTACAACTTCCTGTTTTACCAGCAACATTAAGAGGTGCGGCTCCAGAACGTCTAGCAGTACCATAACTAACTGCACCTAACATTCCTTCAATAAGTTTTTCTCTATCTTCTTGGCTTAAAGTGGTTTTACGTAGCAGTACAGGTTTAAAATTTTGTTTTTCCGCTTCTGTTCTAAGAATTTGTGGTTTATAGATTTTTCCACCATTGGCAATAGCTGAGGTAAGAACAGCTAATTGCAAAGCCGTTACGCCAATATCATCACCGTGACTACACATCCTTGGTAAGGCTTGAGGGCTTTTATAATCAGGAAGGAACCCTGGACTTTCTCCATCAATATTAATTCCTGTACGAGAACCTAAACCCCAATCACGAGCATAATTGATCATTAGATCAAAACCTAAATTTCGTCCTAAAAGCTGGAAATACTCATTATTAGAGTGGGCTAGGGCGTTAATCATATTAATCGATCCGCCACTAGGAATTGTGGTTGTGTAGTAAGGATCTGCTACACCTTCGTTAAGAGCAGCAATAGAAGTAATTAATTTAATAGTAGAACAAGGTTTGACAGGCTTACCAACAGCCCATTTTTGATTAACTATGGTGTAAACACGGCCTGTGTTTGGATCCATTATCACTACTGTAGCAGGGTGTTCACCTAAAACTCCTACTGCGGCACTACGAAGTTCTAAATCTTCTCCACTTAAATCATCTTGTTCAATATAGCTTCTAGTTGAGCTAAGTAGTACATTATTTACTGAACTTAAGCGTGGAACATAATGTTTATAAGCTATTGAACGGGTGCGTAAACCACCACGACCCCTAGACCTAGCCTGATATTTATTACTAACAGGCTTCCCTTTACCTCTTGCAACAGTAGCTTTTTTTATTTTACTAGCGTTAGACTTTGAGCCAGAACGTGCATATACATCATCATTAGTAATAAGAATAGTAGAGAATGCCATTAAGAGTGCTAAAAAGAAAATGCTAAAACGGGACTTCATCTTACACCTCTTAGAATTAATTTAGGCTTTTGAAAGATTGATTGGTTAAACTAGAAATATGTTGCTTAACAGCGTAATAGTTTTCTTAAGAATTTAATTTAACTATATCATCCAAACTATTTGTTAGCAAAGAGTTTTTTCAAAAAACAAAAATCTCCAAGTTGCCTTACAACCTGTAGTCCATTACAATCTATATATCTTTTGCAAACCAAAATCTAAATCAACAAACCCTAATTTATCAAGAGGTGTTTGGCATGTTTATTAACAAAAAAGCGACTACCCTTTTTATTTTTCTTCTGCTATTTTGTTTCTACATCACTAGTAACGCTTTCTGGCAAGAATCCGCTAGCAAACAAACTAAAGATAAAATCTCTTTTGCTGCTGTTGGTGACATAATGATGGGAACAACTTGGCCTGAAGGCTTAGCACTCCCACCTAATGACGGGGCCGATATACTTAAGGAAATAACTCCTATATTATCTAAAGTTGATATTGCTTTTGGTAATCTAGAAGGCCCTATGCTAGAGGGCGGAAAATCAACTAAATGTGCTAGTAAATCTATTAATTGCTTTGCTTTTCGTGTTCCTACTAGGTATGGAAAGCACCTAAAAGACGCAGGTTTTGATTTTATTAGTTTAGCGAATAACCATGCAAATGATTTTGGTGCTTATGGTATGGAAAGCTCGCAAAAAGTACTAGATGATTTAGGAATTGTTCATTCTGGGCCTATTGGGTCTATTGGTAGTTTAACGATAAACAATAAAAAAGTTTCCTTAGTTGCTTTTGCGACCAATGGTGTTTCTTATAACATAAACGATGTCGAAACAGCCAAAAAAGTAGTTTCAGAAACAGTAAAGAAATCTGATATTGTTATAGTTTCTTTTCATGGAGGCGCAGAAGGCGAAACACATCAAAATGTTCCTAATGGTCGAGAGGTTTACTTAGGAGAAGAAAGAGGTGACTTACGTAAGTTTGCTCGTGCTGTAGTAGACGTTGGAGCAGACCTAGTAATTGGGCATGGCCCTCATGTAGTCCGAGGAATGGAAGTTTACAAAGAACGTCTTATAGCCTATTCTTTAGGAAATTTTGCTACATACGGTGCATTTAATTTAGAAGGTGCTAAAGGTTTGTCGCTAATTTTAGAAATTGATATTGACAATGAAGGCAAGTTTTTGTCTGGAAAAATTCATCCATTAAAACAAGAAAAACCTGGTGGCCCCAAAACTGATCCAGAAAAAAAGGTTATTTCTGTAATTAAGTCTCTCTCTCAAGAAGATTTTGCTGATACATCAATAAAAGTCGCTGAAGATGGAGCAATTTCTTTCCCATAAATAAAATTTATACAACTCTAAGCCTTAAAAAGCTTAAAAAGCTAAATCAAAATTGTGAGGCTAAACCATGAGAACAGGAGCTATTTTATTAAACCGGTTAGTCCTAGTGATCATTATTTCTCTATTTCTAGTATTAAATACTCTAGCACAAAACAATACTTCAGCCCCTAATAACACACAAATAGAAGCAGATGAAGACAACGCCCTTTTGACAATAAAAACCAGTGAGGTTTTATGGCCAATTACAGTGAGAAATCAAAAAGGTCATTTAGCTAATGGTTTGTGTGAAAGTGACTTTATTATTATAGAAGATGGTACAACCCAAGATATCACTAGTTTTAATGTTCGTGAGGCTCCAGTCAATGTAGTGCTTTTACTAGACGCATCTGGAAGCATTTATTCTCAGCTAAAAAATATTCGTCAAGCAGCGATTAAATTTGCTCAATTGCTTCGCCCCATTGACCGTATTTCTGTGGTTCAATTTGCTGATAAAGTAGAAGTACTACAAGATTGGACATCCAATGATTCTGATATAAAAAAAGCAATTAATGAGCGTTATCATCTTGGGCAAGCCACTCACCTTTGGGATGGAATATTTTTTGTAGCAAATGAGAGTTTTACTGGTGTGATAGGAAGAAAAGTTATTATTATTCTTACTGACGGTGATGATACTGGTAGTCAAATCTCGCAAGAAAAAGCCTATATGGCTATGCTAAAAAATAATGTAGGGCTTTATATAGTCAACCAATCCCGTGCGCTAGTAAAAAAAATACAAGATGACTATGCTGGTTTAAGAGATCGTGTAGTAGTAGGCAGACGTGCTGAAATGCGTTCCATGATAAGTCGCTTACAGGTGGCTGAGAACCAATTAGAAGCTTTTGCTGAAAAAACTGGTGGTAGCGTCTATTCCCCGCTAAAAGCTGAAGATTTAACTGTTGCTTATGGACAAGTAGCAGATGAAATACGCAATCAATATATCATTACGTATGTTCCTAGTAATGAACGTCGAGATGGGGCTTTCCGCAGTGTAAAAGTCTTATTAACTAGACTAGATCTTAGAGTACAAGCTAGAGAAGGTTATATAGCTCCTAAAGAAAAATAATTTTATTAAAGTTTTTTAAAACCACAAAAAAAATTAGCTGGGGCTTCAAACTAGAAAGCAACCAGCTAGGAGAACAGGGTATGAAATTGATATAAACCTTGGAAACAAATTCTTAATAAAAGGTTGCCCTCCCTAAAACTACCCTTAGTTTCTCCCTACGCTAATTATCAATGATCAGTAACGTAAGTTTTTTTTACTAGAACACTACAAAACTATATTCCAACTAACGTAAGTCACTGCGGTTTGATTACCAATCAGAGTAATTTGCCAGCTTTTATTATTGCCTACATCAATGATTCTCACTTGTGTAGTAATCCTGATAGGTATTTTACTTTTTTTATCATAAGTTGCTGGTGGGACAGGTAGTTTAACCAGTGGCTTAAGCCAATTAGCCCAAAGAATTTCTTTATCAGGACGAAATTCTAAATTGCTTACTACTACTTCACCTGTTTCATCAGTGGTATAAGAAATAGTTAAATTAGCTTTTTTGATTTTATAGAACTCTGTTCCAAAGCCATAAACTTCTTTAGGTATGCCTAATTTGCGTTTAACCTCATCTCTTTTAGCCCCTAAATTAATTGGAGGAGTGATAAGCTGAGATGTTAATTCTACTTTGGCTTCAGAAACGTTATTATACTGTAGTCGCTTATCCAGCTTAATGACTATTTCTTCATCATTTTGATATGCATAAGTAACTGTATTACTTAAAGATAGACTATTAGTACTTAAAATTATCAAACAGAATAAACAGAATATTAAAAGTAAAATTTTATGTTTCATTTTTTTTATACCACTCTGCTAAACCATAGGTTCTTGGGCCAATTTGTCTAAAAACAGACCGATCCCCAATTTTTTGAAGTTCTGTATAAATTTGTCCTGATAATGAAGAGTCTGGTTTTTTACTAGTAGAATCTAGTAGAGACTCTTCAATAGCAATAGCAACAATTTCACGAGCAGTCATTGGTCGACCCATTCGTTCTAATACATAAAATGCTGCTTGTTTAAAACCCATTTTTTTATTTTCTTTTGTAGTTTCTACAACTAAATCCCGAAGTTCTTCACTGCTAGTTTGTGCTTCTATTAAACCTTTTTGACTATTTTCCTCTGGCATAACATTACTAGCATTCTCAATTTCATCAGGTTCAATTACTAGGTTAGATTCTAGGTTAGATTCTAGGTTAGATTCTAGGTTAGATTCTAAGTTAGATTCTAAGTTAGATTCTAAGTTAAATTCTAGGTTAGATTCTAAGGAACTAAATGTTGTGGCTTGCTCAGTATTTTCCTTTTGCCAAGGGAAATTACCAGAAATAACTACCCCTGTAACTTCTTCAGTAGGCACAGCTTCAGTAGTTTTTCCAGTTACTAAAGAGTTTTCCCAGTTGTTTTCTTTATCATTACAAAGAATTTTTAATGTATAAATACGACGACCAACACTAGCAAAAGGTGTGTTTGGATTATCTCGAATGTCTGTATAAATCTGCCCAGCAACAGAAGCATCTGGAGTCTTTCCTGTACTAATAACTAACCCTTCTCTAATGGCAATATTAGCAATTTCACGCGCAGCCATAGAGCGTTTTTCTCTAGTCAAAATCATTAGTGCCGCTTCCTTGAATGTTAGCCCAGAGGTTTCTTGTTCTAAATAGATAATCTCATTTCCCGTTTCAAGAAATTCCTCTTCATGATTTTCTTCTAGGTTTTCCTCTAGGTTTTCTTCTTGATTTTCTTCTTGATTTTCACGCTCTTCAACTATTTCTTTAACAAAATTATATTTTTGATCATATTCATTATAAGCGTACAAATGAGGTTTTTCAGATTCTGGGGTTAATTCTGGAGCTTTTGTTTCTTGTGGAAATAAGTCTAGAGGTAAAGAAACTGTTACTTCGGCTTCACTACCAACAGCCTCCCAAAAATTTTCTGGCATAGGAATACGTTTATTAGCAGTCTCTTCTCTCTTAGTAAAGGTTTGATAAACCTCTTGGCGCCTTCTCTCAATTTGTGCTTTTGCTAGGGCGCGTGCATGATGAACTAAATGCCAAAAATCTTCTGGCATCTTACTAGGTTCATTACTAGTAACCTTATCATTTGCTAAATTGTCTTGTTTGTTTTCCATAACATTATCGGGTACAAGAACGCGAAATTTTAATTAAAATATTGTTAAAGTATTAACAAAAATAGCACTAAACCTTAACTTAGAACAATATATCTTAGGTTGAGTTTTTAGGATTAAGTCAAAAGTAAGTAAAAAATATTGGCAAAAACCCTAGGGGGGCACATGCTTTTGTATCTTTGCTCTTAAAATTATTATAAAGATACATAAGAAATGTACGCCCTAGGTAAACTATTAGTCTTTATTCTATAGGCTTATTCATCGTCAGCATTATTTGCTTGCGGTTTTTCAACATAATAGCTAAAAGCACTAGAGCGTCTATCACCAGAAATTACAACAATAGTGTTTTGTCCTACTACCAAGTTAAGTGCTTTTCTTTTACCAGTTAGTACTAAACGGCTTTCCTTTTGCTTAAAAAACCCTGCTGACAGTTGCTGACCATTAACCTCTACTATACATTGCTCTACAAAATTATTACCTATAATTACTAGCCTTAGTGCCTCAAACTTTACAGATGAGATAGTTGGAGGCTCAAGTACCTTAGGATCAGTAACAGTAAGCTGAAAACGTAAACTACTACTTAACCTTGGATTACCATTATCAGTCGCAATTATTTCAACTGTGTAACTTCCTGCGGTACCGCTCTCAGGCTGGATAAAAAGCGAGCCTGAACCCTGTCCATCACTTCTAAAAGTAACAAACCTAGGTGCTTGTGCTAGAGCTATTTCTACTCTACCATCTTGGCTGTTATCACGTTCACTATCTTTATCAGTAGCCCTAACCTTTAGTGAAAGGGTTTTGGTTTCCTCAAGCGTTGTGCTATTGATTGATTGCTCAAAAGATGGTTGGTGATTAATAAAAGAACGTACTATAAAACTTTTTTGAGTTATTTTGCCACGAGAGTCTTTTGCAATTATATTGACTGTAATTTTCCCATCAAAATCTACTGCTGGCTGGACACAAATGCGACTGTCACTAGCATGAACATATTGTTGGTAGTCAGATGTAACATCAACATCCAGCTTGTCATTATCTGGGTCTGTGACAGCAAAATCTATACAGTATTGTTCTCCGCCACGAATGCGAATAACCTGATCAGGAATGCCTCGAATTATTGGTGGACTGTTTGGGGCTGTTACTATAACAACAAAACTAGCAGTTTGGCTTAACGACGGATTACCGTTATCTCTAGCTTCTACAGTTATGTTATATTTTTTGCGGTTTTCTCTACCACTATCACCTGTTTTTGGCCTAATCGTTAGAGTTGCTTGACCATAGCCCTCATCACGAAAATCAATAAAACCAGGTTGGTCAATTAGTTTTAATGTCAAGTAACCATCACTTCTACTATCACGGTTACTGTCAATATCATTAGCTATAATCCTAACTTGTTGTTGAGTATTTTCTTCAACTTCAACATTATAAATAGCCTGTATAGTAGGAGCATGGTTAATTACTACAGTAACATAAAAGGTTTCTTGCTCGCGATTTCCTGCTGAATCGGTAGCAATTAAAGTGACTGTAAAACGTCCTTCACGATTGTATGGAGAGGTTAAGAGCAATTGACCTGTCACATACTGAAAAATATTACTAAAAGAATAGTCGCTTACATTAAACTCTACTTTAAGATAATCACCATCAGGGTCATAAATATTTACTGGGACTCTTAAAGTCTCTCCAGCACGAAGAATTATATCTGGAATATGATCAATCACAGGTGGTCGATTAGGTTGTTTAACATTAATGTAAAACCTTAGCTGACTAGTTAAAGAAGGAACACCAAAATCTCTTACCTCAATTATCACTTCATTATTATTACTATTCCAATTTCCTGTAGGGTGAAAGATTAATTTTCCTCGTCCATAACCATAATCCCTAAAATCAACAAAACTAGGAGCAGTTACTAAAGATAAAGAGATTCTCCCGTCTTGGCTGGGATCACGGCTACTATCAGGATCTGTTGCTTGAATATCAATTTCCTGAGTTTGTCCAGCATATAAAGTCAATGTGCTAGCTAGTTGGTGGTTATAGCTAAAGCTTGGGCGGTGGTTTTCCAAAACCTCTAGGTAAAATGGTTCTCTAGTCTGATTACCATATGAATCTCGTGCAATTACATAACCTGTTACAGTCCCTCCATAACTTGAAACAGGCTTTAGACAAATAGTATCACCTCGAACAGTATATCTAACTGCATTTGGTAGGGTACAACTAAGTGTAACTCTGTCATTTTCTGGGTCTGAAACCTCTGGAGTAAAACAAACCTCTTCTCCTATATGTGCAGATTGGTTAGCTATTTGATAAATAAGTGGTGCTCTATTTGTAGGTCTACTAGGTTGTTGAGGCGGCTGATTTGGCTGAGATGGCGTTGATTGTGGTATTGTTGGCCTAGTGGATGGAGTAGGTAAAGGTTGTGCTATAGGTTTTACTATAGGTTGTGCTACAGGCAGCACTACAGGCGGCGCTACAAGTGGTGTTATAGCTGATGTTACAAGTGTACTATCAGAAGCTAGTTTATTAGGTTGTCCTACAACTAATTGGCTAGTATTTAAGGTAAAAATCTTTGTTTCACTGGTAAACATGCTAAGTTCTTTGTCTAGTATTGATGCTCCTATAACATTTTGGGGAAGTGATAAAGAGGGTAGGGTTATCCAAGTTTTTGTTAATGGATCATAACAATCTATTGTTGTTATTGATGTTAGCTTTCTATTCTCGAACTTGTTGCCCCCAACAAGATAAAATTTATTACCTAAAGTTAAAGCTGTGGCATTAACACGAGGGCTAGGTAGAGGAAGCAATTGTTTCCACTCATTTAACAGAGGGTTATATTCTTCAAATGTAGTTAAGGATAAATTTTTTAACCCTTTCCCACCAGCAACCAAAATTTTGTCATTGATTACATTCACCGCTACTTGTTCGCGAGCAGTAGACATTGGAGAGAGTTTTTTCCAACGGTTTAATTCTGGGTTATAAACTAAGGTGTCTGCATTAGGCAGGTTTGTTTTTCCCCCAAAAACATATATTTTCCCGTCTAAAGCCACTGCCCTTGATCCAGCACGAGCAAGAGGTAAAGCAGCAACTTTGGTTATTTTGTTATTTTCTGGGTTAAAACAATAAACGGTGTTAACCCTAGTATGAGTGCTATAGCCACCGATCAGGTAAACCTTCTTATTAAGCACAACTGCGGCTAAATCATAGAGTGGGATAGGTAAGGAAGTAACATTTACTAGCTTATTAGCTTTAGGATCATAACATTCAATTAAGGAAAGCACTTTAGGGATAGGTTGATTTACAATCTTCTTTCTTTTAGTTTTTTTAGGTGTTTCTTTTGATATTTCTTTTGGTAGCTGACTAGCAAGACCACCTATAAGATAAATTTTGTCGTTTAACCCTATGACACTATAGCGTTCACGAGACACCTCTGGAGGGGTTAAGTTTTCCTGTGCATAACCTAATGTGTTGCCAATAAAAACTAATAGAACAACTAGGATTACTCTAAGTAATATTTGCATAAATGAACCTCAATATTAGGAGATGTTTTTCTTGTAGATAAGAAATATGTTCCCGGCAATCCTAAGAAAATATAAAGTTATTACCATTAATTTGTAGGCGTTTTTTAATATAGGCAGTATTGATGCACAGCAAGGTGTTTAGTTTGCTTTACAAAACTAAAAATATTGTCGCGCTTTTATAGAAAAAGAAGTTGATTAGCAAAACATAAACTCTTAAATCCCGACAAACTGATCAGATAACTTGCTATCCTAGCATTGCTTCATATAATAGCTAGAGATCTCCTTAAAGATCTCCTTAATTTTATTAACAAGTTAGAAAAACACATGAAAGTCATTGCTGTTGCCAACCAAAAAGGCGGTGTTGGTAAAACCACTACTGCTGTAAACTTAAGTGCTTCACTAGCGGCAAGAGGGCAAAAAGTATTGTTAATTGATGCCGATCCTCAAGCTAATGCTACTAGTTCTTTGATGGATAAAAAGGAAGTTTCAGGCTCTTTTTATCATCTTTTTGATGAATCTATAGACAGTGCTATCAATCCAACACTAGTTATCCACGAACAAATAAGAGAAAACCTAGACTTGATCCCTGGACATATTTCATCAGCTAAAATTGAAAGAATAAACTCTTCTAAATCCCTTGCTGCCTTGCGTAGAGCATTAAAACGTACTAGTAACTATAGCCATGTAGTAATTGACTGCCCGCCAGCCCTAGGAAATATAGTAGAAGCTTGCCTTATGGCAGCAACTCACCTATTAATCCCTGTTCGATGTGACTATTTAAGCCTAGATGGGATTGAAGATTTGCAAGATACTGTGGTGTCTATCCAAGAATTTAATCAAGATTTATCCATACTAGGAGTGTTACGTACTTTCTATGATGGTCGTCTAAAAATCACTGAATCTGTAGATCAATCTCTAAAAGAAACTTTTGCTGATTTAGTACTTGCTTCTTTTATTCCCGCAACTGTTAGAGTGCAAGAAGCACCAGGCTATAGGCAAACTTTAGTAGAATATGCACCTCATGCTAGTGCTACTAAAGCTTATCGTGAACTTGCAGAGGAGGTAATAACTCGTGTCCAAAAAACAACTGCCTAAACGTACCCTGTCTTTTAAGCTAGAAAAACATCCTACCGCAGAACGGCTAGAAAGTCTTCGCGCCCAAGGAATTGAAAACCTAGACGACTTAGACAGATTATCAAACGAATCTATTGCACCTAGTCCTACACCTAGCTCTATATCTAACCCTACAGCTAGTGCTATAAATCTTTCTGAAACTAATTCTAGTTATGTCGATCCATCTGTAGTTACAAATGGATCAGAATCTGGTGATATAGCTGGCAAATCAAATGTAAGTACAGCTAACGATATAAAAAATAAAACTACAGAAGCACAAGAAGTAGCAACAAAAGCTAGCTCTAGTTTTGACCTAGCCAAAACAAATATTATAGATACGGCTAGCACTATAAATAGCCATACAGCCAATGCTATAGATAGCCGTATAAATAGCCATACAGATAGTCATACAGATATACCTACATCGACTACTACAGCACTGGCTACAGCAACAAAAAATAATCAACTTAGTGTGGTTGAATTATTTTCTCAATTACAAGAAACACATTCTCTTTCTGCACAAATTATTTTTGAACTACTAGGTAAGCTAGCAAACGAGCGAGGCAAGGAAACTATTAGAATAGGGACTAAACAATTACTTGAAAAAACACAAATAAAATCCCATGTTACTATTCGTAAAGCAATTGATGAACTTTTAGTCAAATGCTCTTTAGAAATAATAGAAGCTAATCAAGGAAAAATTCCTCCTGTATATAAAATAGTTGACCCAGAAAAAATATTGTCTCTTAGAGAGCAAAAAGAACTATTAATTGATGAAGACACCAAATTTGCATTCCAAGCAGGAAAGCGTGTTTGGCCAAATAGTAAAACTATAAATGAAGGTATACCTATATCTAACGCTATATCTATACCTACAGCTAATAGTACAAATCAAACTATAGCTAATAATATATCTATACCTATAAAAACAGTTTCAGCAGATTTAACAGTAAGAATAAATGAGCTTAAAGGGGTTTGTAAGCAATTAGGAGTAACAATTACAGACTCTCCTAAGTTGATTGAGTTAACAAATTATCCTTTGCCACATATAATTATTGGGATTTGCCAAAAGGTAGAACAATCTAAAGAACCTATTACGTTAATAGACTGTTTGCCAGAAATCCTAGAGCATTATCAATCAATGAATGCTTTACCTGAGGCTATTTTAGCTAAAGTAGCTTATGATTATTTTCTTAGGCTCAAACAAAAGGCTTAGGTAAATTTTCAGCAACCCTAGAAACCCAAACAACCCGCCATTAATAATGGCAAACCTATTCAAAATAGGTTTTTTAATGTTTTTGTGAAACAATTTTTTTAGGAGAAATATAAATGGTTCCATTTATTAATGAAGAGATTGAACAATATGCTTATGAGCATACAAAGCCAGAAAATGAAATATTTAAGCGTCTACGAGTAGAAACACACGAAAAAATGTCTGCCCCACAAATGCAAGTAGGACGAATAGAAGGGCAATTTCTAAAAATGCTAGTGCGATTAGTTGGCGCACGTCGAATTCTAGAAATAGGTATGTTTACAGGCTACAGTGCTTTGATGATGGCTGAAGGCTTACCAGAAGATGGAAAGTTGATTACTTGTGATATAGACCCTAAAGCAGAAGAAATGGCAAAGCGTTATTTTGCTGAAAGTCCTCATGGTCATAAAATTACAGTCTCTATGGGGCCAGCACTAGAGACTATTACAAAAATCACCGAACCACTTGATATGGTTTTTATTGATGCTGATAAAGGTAATTACCCTAGTTACTATGAAGCCTCTATAAAAATACTTAGACCAGGTGGGTTAATCGCAGTAGATAATGTACTTTGGAGTGGTAGAATACTTAAGCCAGAAGATAGTGACACACAAGCAATAGATAGGTTTAATAAGCAAGTAACACAAGATAGTCGTGTTGAAAATGTCTGTCTTACGGTAAGGGATGGAATAATGTTAATTTGGAAACGAGCAGATTAACAGTTAAAAAAAGTTCTAGTTATTCTCAGGAGAAAAACTTCTAAAGCTTAAAGCAATATATTAAAAAGTGTGATAAATACTGTTGGCCAAGAATTATTTTCTTGGTTCTTAAAACTATAACTTTAGCTAGGAGAATAAATTATGAGTGACTCCCCAGTAGAAATCACTATTAATAATAATGGTTCGATTCGTATTTCTGGAAATTTTGTAATCAAAGATGCTTTGGGCAAAGAATTTGGTCTAGCAGGGCGAACTGTTATTGGCTTGTGTCGTTGTGGGCAAAGTGCTAATAAACCTTTTTGTGATGGTGCACATGGTCGTTGCAGCTTTCAATCAGTAACAGAGGCTCGTGACTTGCCTCCACCAAAAAAATAAATTTTTATAAAAACACTTTTGTAGGAGGCAGGAGCTTTTCTAGCCTCCTGAAAAAGCACAAAGCCTTTCTAC
>JAHFUF010000005.1:0-7541 GCA_023265235.1 Blastocatellia bacterium | reverse complement strand
TTAACCATTCTTCTGTTAATTTCATGCCTTCGGCTAAACCAATTTTCGGCTCATATCCTAAAACATTTTTAGCTTTATGAATGTTATAAGTGGCTTGACGAGTAAGAAAGCCTATTGCTACACGTGAAATAGGAGCTTTTTTTCCAGTAAATTTTTCTGATATTTCCATTATTAATGCTGCTAAATATGCTAAGGGCAGAGGTAGAGACTTTAATTCATTATGTCCAAACATTTTTCCATAATAGCCAAAAAATTCATGCCAAGAAGCACTTTTACCATCAGTAATAATAAAATCCTGTCCTAGGACTTTATCATCTTTTGTTGCCATTATCATTGCATCTATTAGATTATCTATATAGATATAGTTACAAAGCCCTTTCCCTCCAGCAATTAAAAACATTTTTCCCTCTTTAATTGCCTTTACTGGGCGCAGTGTCCAAGCACCTGAACGTGGCCCATAAACTGACCCAGGGCGAATAATTACTGCCGGAAATTTTTCTTTTTCCATTGCTACTTTTACTACTTTTTCTGATTCAACCTTAGTCTCAGAATAAAAACCGCTAGTAGGATCATAGGCGAAAGTTTCGTCTGTACCATCTTTAGGCTCAAACCCATAAACACTAATGCTACTAACAAGAATAAACTTTTGACATTTGGTAATAGTAGCAGCATCTACAATATTTTTTGTTCCTATCACATTAGCTTTGAAAAAATCTTCTCTAGTGCCACGATCACTAGCCCAAGCTGCACAATGAAAAATTATCTGACACCCTTGAGCAGCATTTTTTAGTGATTCTAAGTCGCTCAAGTCTCCTATAACTACTTCTACTGAAAGAGGAGAAAGTTCTTGTTTAAACTTTGTCGCTTTTTCTGCGCTACGAGCCAAAGCACGTACATTTGCGCCTTCTTCTTCGACTAGTCTTTCTACTAACCTACGACCAATAAAGCCTGTGGCCCCTGTAACCAAAATAGTTTTGCCTTTTAATTCCATGCTTTAACCTTTATTTTCTAAAAACTTCATTTGGCGAATTCTTTTTAAGATATGTTTTAAGCGTAATTCAATTTCAGTAATATCAAAGGGTTTTGTCCAATAATCTTCCACACCTTGTGCTAAAGCTTGCAATTTATCTTGGCGTTGTGTACGGGCAGAAAGAAAAATAAAAGGTATTTTACGCCATTCCCTCTCTGCTTGCAAAATATCCCATAGCTTATATCCATCTACATCTGGCATTGTAATATCAGAAATAATTAAATCTGGAATGATTTGCCTTACAAGGTTTAGAGCACCTAAACCATCTTTAGCCATCATGATTCTACAACCCAAGTTTTCTATTACCTCTTGAAGCAAAAGTAAAATCCCTACTTCATCATCAACAATTAACACTAATTGGCCATCGTTTTTACTAGGTTCGTCAGTTTCTACGGGTTTGTTACTCCACATCTCTGTATTTGTTGCCAATACACTTTCTGTAATAGCTTGAGAAAAAGAATCTGTCACCATAGAAGATGTAGTTTGACTTAATACATCAGATGATGTATCTAAAACAGTTTCGCTAATATAAGGACTCAGCTTAAAACGCCCTGAGCGTCTAGCCATTTGTGGTATATCATCTAGGTCTAGTTGGCCAACCAAGGCTAGTTCGTGAGCGGCTTCTTTTAATTCATCCATTAACTGTAGAGCAGATTGTTGACGTGCTTCACAGGTTTTAGATAATGCTATAAGCACACAAGCTTCTAGTTTTGGAGTGATAGCTTGGCGCAACTTACTAGGAGCGGTAACTGCACTTAACAAGTGCTGTCGAGCAATGGCTGAAGGGGTTTTACCAACAAAAGGAACTTGCCCTGTAAGCATTTCATAAAGAATAACACCTAAAGAATATATATCAGTGCGGAAGTCTACTTCTCGGCTCTCAAGCTGTTCTGGTGACATATAAAGAGGGGTGCCTAAAATTGTTCCTGATAGAGTTATCCCTGCTAAATGCTCACTAAATTTAGCAATCCCAAAGTCTAGGATTTGTACAAATTCTTCTTGACCTTCTTCTAAAAAGATATTTTCTGGCTTTAGATCACAATGAACTATCCCTGCACAATGTGCTGTATCCATTGCATAACAAATTTGAAACATAATGTTAAAAATTAATTCAAAAGAAAGTTGTTTTTGTATCTTTAATCGTTTGCTTAAAGGGCATCCCTTAAGCAATTTCATTACTAAATAACCGGCACCACTAGGCAGAGTACCATAATCATATATTGTAACTACATTAGGATGGTCTAGACGCGCAGAAGTTAGTGCTTCGCGGTGTAACCGCTTTGGTGCAGTTTGATCAACCATCATTTTAGGAAGTAGAATTTTTATTGCTACTGCTCGATCTAATTCTAGTTGTGTTGCTTGATAAACAGCACTCATTCCCCCACGGCTAAGTAAAGTATTGATTTGATATTTATTATCGATTAATAATGGCCAAGGCAGTGAGCTAGATAATGCTTGACCATCTTTGGGGCAATTTAGTAACTCGTCATCATAGCAAATATGGCATATTTGACATTCTTTCATTGTTTTATTTTTTCGGAGGATGTTTTTTGGGTGTGGCTTTCCAAAGTTTGTTGCAGAAAGCCTATTTGCTAAATACTATTAAATGCTATAAATACTATAAATACTATAAAGAGCTTATTTCTTTAGAGTAAATGCTTTTTACTTTGATGAAAAGCCTAAGTGGATAAAACAAAGGAAATATTAAGAAAACCCTGTGATAATTAAGGCTCGCGCATACGGCAAAATAAATTGGTTACTCGAAGTAGCAGAGCTACGCCCAGATAACTACCATGAACTCTCTACCCTTTTTCAAACTATTGACCTTTATGATGAACTTTCTTTTAGCCTAGCAGAAGATATTTCATTAAAAATAGTTGACAAAAACTTTTCTGCTAACTTACCTACAGATAAAGGTAATTTAGTAATTAGGGCGGCTAATCTACTAGCAAGTTGTTTAGATAAACCTGTTGGTGTAAATATTGAGTTAAAAAAATCTATCCCTTTAGGTGGCGGGCTTGGAGGTGGTAGTGCCGATGCTGCTATAACTTTGCTTGCACTCAATAAGCTTTGGCAAGCAGGTTTAAGCCAAAGTCACTTAATAGAACTAGCAGCAAAGCTTGGTTCAGATGTGCCTTTTTTCCTCTTTGGTGGCACAGCTTGGGGAGGAGGTCGTGGCACAGAAATAACGCCTGCTCTTGATATTTTTGCCCCCTACTTGCTTTTGGTTAACCCTAGGATAGAAACCTCTACTTATTCGGTATACCTGGAATTTGATCGCTTGACAAACAATGGACAGATGAGTACACTTGCAACTTACTTTTTTACATCCACTGAAACGTTATTTGCTAAAATTAAAAACTCGCTTTCCCCAATGGCAAAGGCTATCTGTCCTACAATAGCAGTTGTTGAGAAAAAGTTAGCTGAGTTAGGTGCAGAGGCCCTGTTAATGTCTGGTAGTGGTGCTACGGTGTGGGCGCATTTTCCTTCTGCTAGTAGCCAAGAAAATGCCTATCAGATTTTAGCTAATAGTGATTGGTTGGTAATAAAATCCCGAACAGTCTCGCATCAAGAATATCAACAAAATTTGTTGCAAATAATAGAATAGTAAACAGTAAAAGATTTTTGATAATTTAGCCCAAATTTTTAACATTAGGGTTAGATAAAAACAATTTCTTCGTTGCCTAATCTCGATATTAGGCATTGCTGGGAGGTCGTCCAATGGTAGGACAGCGGTCTTTGAAGCCGCTTATCGGGGTTCGAATCCCTGCTTCCCAGCCATCTTTATTTTTTAGAAGCTTTAATTTTTGTAATGAGGGTTGAGAGGTGAATGGCCTGCTAGTATTTTCTGGTAATGCGAATAGACCGCTAGCAGAAGAGATCTGCCGCCATCTCAAGATCCATCTAGGCGAAGCAAACACTTCTCGTTTTAGCGATGGGGAGTTTAATTTTCAAATCTTGCAAAATGTTCGTGGTGCCGATGTTTTTATTGTCCAGCCTACTTGCCCGCCAGTAGATTCAAATGTAATGGAATTGCTTATCATGCTAGATGCACTTCGTCGTTCTTCTGCTGATCGAATCACTGCGGTAATCCCCTATTACGGATATGGGCGCAAAGACCGTAAAGATAAGCCTCGCGTACCAATTTCTGCTAAATTAGTTGCTAATTTAATTGTTGCTGCTGGTGCTAATCGAATTTTGACTATGGATTTGCATGCTGGTCAAATTCAAGGCTTTTTTGATATTCCTGTTGACCATCTTTTTGCTTCCCCTGTATTTGTTGATTATTTTCTAAAAAAACAGATCCCAAACTTAATTGTAGTTTCTCCAGACACAGGAGGAGCCGAACGTGCCCGCGCTTATGCAAAAAGACTTAGTACAGACCTAGCTTTAGCAGATAAGCGACGTGAAAAAGATCGTGCCAATGTAGTAGAAATAATGAATATAGTTGGAGATGTGCGCGGTCGTAATACGTTAATTATTGATGATATGGTAGACACTGCTGGATCGCTTACCCAAGTAGCAGTAGCACTTAAGCAAGCAGGAGCGGAAGATATTTATGCTTGTTGTTCTCATGCGGTACTCTCTGGGCCAGCAATGAAGCGAATAGAAGCCTCACCAATAAAAGAACTAGTAGTAACTAACTCTATTCCTTTAAGTAATGCGGCTCTACAATCTTCAAAAATTGTTTGTTTAAGTATCGCTAAACTCATGGCAGAAGGCATCAAGTCTATTCATGATGAAACATCTGTCAGTAAATTATTTATATAAGATTTAAATAAAATTGGAGTAGCAGCTATGATTTCAGATATTACCCTTGAAGCCACTGTAAGAAAAATTACTGGATCCTCAGAATCCCGTCGTCTACGTCGTGAAGGTTTAATTCCTGCCATAGTCTATGGTGATAAAAAAAACCCTGTTTCTGTATCAGTCAACACTAAACAAGTTACTACGATTTTGCGATCAGAATCTGGTCATAATACCATTTTCAAACTGCAAACCCTTGGTCATGATATTGATACGGTTATGATTAAGGAATGGGATATTCATCCAGTAACTGGCAAACTTACCCATGCAGATCTATGTCGTATTTCACTTACTGAAAAACAACGTGTTAATGTTTCTATTCACCTAGTTGGTGAAGCACCTGGAGTAAAAATAGGTCATGGTATATTAGAAACCCATTTACGTGAATTAGAAGTAGAGTGCTTACCAACAGATATTCCAGAGCATATTGATATTGATGTTAGCCAACTTAATCTTGGCGGCCACATAATGGTAAGAGACTTAAAAGTGCCTGAAAATATTCGTTTAATCAATAGCGGGGATCAAGTAATAGTAGCAATATCTTCTCCTGCTGAAGAAGAAGTTGTTAGTACTGAACCTGTAGCTGAACCACAAGTAATCAAGAAGGGTAAGGAAGAGAAACCAGCCTAAGGATTTTGCTTGTTTAGGTAATTACCTGTGAAACTGATAGTTGGACTTGGAAACCCAGGACGTAAGTATGAATATACCCGCCATAACCTGGGGTTTCTTTTACTTGATCGGTTAATAGCACAAAGTACTGTAATTAGTTCTCGTACAGACTGCGAAGCAATAGTTACAAAAATTTCTTTAGCCGATCAAACTTGTCTACTAGCCAAACCGCAAACTTTTATGAACCTAAGTGGTAAAGCGGTTTCTTGTTTAGCGGCTAAACATCACATAGAAACAGATACTAAACTTTTAGTTTTATTTGATGACATAGCACTACCTCTAGGTAAACTCCGTGTTCGTCCTAGTGGTTCTGCAGGTGGTCATAACGGTATTAAATCAATTATTGCTGAACTTCACAAAAATGTTTTTCCTAGGCTAAGATTAGGAATAAAACCAGAAGAACCAATTTTAGATTTAGCAGATTTTGTTCTCTCGCGTTTTGAGAGTAATGAAACAGAACTTGTTAACCAGATGCTTTCAATGGGTGAGGAAGCTGTAACAGTTTGGTTAAAACAAGGTATTGATAAAGCGATGGCATTTGCCAACGTAGCCCAAAGCGATAAATCAGTAGCCCAGCGATAAATCACTGGATTATTGTCAAATGTCACTAAGTGACATTAAATCCTTGCTCCAAACAAAATAAAGATTTGGGGCTTTATATCCATAAGGAGAATAAACTTTGAGAACTTATGAAGTACCATTTATTGTTGTGCCAACAGCAACTGATGATGATGTTGAGCGTTTAATTACTCAATTTGAACAAGTTGTTAAAGACCAAGGCGGAAAAGTAGTAAAGACTGATAGAATGGGACGTCGCCGTCTTGCCTATCCAATTAGACGCAGATTCCGTGAAGGAATTTATGTACTACTTGTAATTGAAGGGTCAGGACGCGAAGTTGCAGAACTACAACGCCGTTTACGAGTTAGTTCTGATCTAGTCTTACGTTTTATCGTAGTCCGAATTGATGAAGACTTAAAACGTGCAGAAAAAGTCCGTGCTAAACGCCAAGCTCGTAGCTTAAAACGCCCACGTAAAGCCGATGGCGGCCACCGAAGCAATCAAGTAATAGCTGAAATCCCTAGTGAAGAAAATGGAGGCCAACGTAATGATGAATAGATCTGGTGGTAATCAACGAGCAGACAAGGGTAAAGGCGGTGGCCCTGGTAAGAAATATTCTAGAAAGCGCAAAGTCTGTCACTTTTGCTCAGACCGAATTGACTATATCGATTACAAAGATGAAAAGCTTTTGCGTTCATATATCCCTGAACGCGGCAAGATATTGCCACGTCGTATTTCAGGCGTTTGTGCTATTCACCAACGTAGGTTGATGGAAGCTGTTAAACGCGCCCGTAATATCGCGATTCTGCCTTACACAACACTGTAGGCACTCAACATCTTGATTTAAAAAAGTGGAGAAAAAAAGCTATGGCAACAATGGAAGTATTATTGCTAGAAGATATGGAAGCCTTGGGCGCACGCGGTACAATTGTCCGTGTAAAAGCTGGTTATGGGCGTAACTATTTATTGCCTCGTAAATTTGCGCTAGAAGCCACTCCTGGCAATCAAAAAATGATTGAACAACAACGCAAATCCTTATTCAAACGTGAAGCGGCTGAGCTTAATACTGCTAATGCAAAAGCTGAAGCACTAAAATCTTTGGAACTTGTTTTTGAACGCAAAGTTGGTGAACATGGTCTTCTTTATGGCTCTGTAACTTCTTTAGATATTGCTGAAGAAATGGGCAAAAAAGGCTATGAAGTCGATAAACGCCGTATATCACTAAAAGATCCAATTAAGACCGAAGGTGAGTTTGAAGTTACTGTTAAATTACACCGCGAAATTTCTGTTACCGTTAAAGTAGCAGTTAAAGCCGCTAAATAAATTTGGTTTTTGATATAACACCCGATGCCCTTACAGGGCATTATGATTTAGACAAACTAAAAGTGCTATTTAACTTATTAAGTAGCACTTTTAGTGTTTTACAACATAGGTCTTTTAAATCTTTATAGCCCCAGAGGGGCTACTGAAAATAGA